>QIGJ01000178.1 GCA_003229995.1 Gammaproteobacteria bacterium
GAATCCGGTTTACGGCCGAGCAATACTGTTAACAAACCGACCTTCATCGATTTGCCCTGTTTTATAGACTCTTTTGGCATTTTAAGCAACGTCACAAAAACATTTTTCAGTTTTTTTTCGTGCTATCACACTATTCAACAGCTACTATGGCACCAACATGAAATAAATTAATGCTCATTTAGCATGTACCCGTACCCATCACGATTGAGATTCAAGCATCAAATGTGCGTCATATTCATTCCACAGCACCACCAAAAGTAGGTGTTTTTAGGTGAAAGTCGGCACCCTCGGCAGAATGACGTGCAATAGCAGGTCTGCTGCAAGAAAGTCTCCACCGCAATGGAATGAAGCGGGCATGCAGTCAGGCCTAAATCTCAATCACTATGGGTATAATAGGTCTATCAACCAACAACACACCTCAAAAAATGGGAAAGGGCTCACCATGAGCGAAAAACCCCTTCAAACGAAATCACCACGCACCAAGCCGAAAGTGCTGCACTCAGAAATTATTGCGCGCACTAAAATCTTCCGGATTGAACGACGTGACCTGCGCTTTTCCAATGGCACCGAAGTCAGCCATGAGCGATTGATAGGCTCTGAACATGGTGCTGTGCTTATTGTTCCCATGCTCGATGAAAACACGGTATTACTGATTCGCGAATATGCCACGGGGGTTCATCGCTACGAATTGGCTTTGCCTAAAGGACGCATCGAAGCCAACGAACCCCTGCTTAATGCTGCAAATCGTGAAATCATGGAGGAAATCGGCTACGGTGCTCACAAGCTTCAGCACTTCACCAGCCTGACAGTCGCACCGGGATACCTCAGCCATGAAACACATATCGTGTTAGCGGAAGATCTTTACGAAGAGCGACACGATGGAGACGAACCTGAAAAAATAGACGTAATACCCTGGCGGTTGGATGCTCTGCCCGAACTGTTAAAACAAAAGGAATGTACGGAAGCACGCAGCATCGCTGCTTTATTTATGGTGAAAACACACTTGGCAACACGAACCGCATAACAGAATTCCACTCTTATTCCGCAACAGCAGGGGAACATATTGTGAGCAGTGAATTAATCGACGACATTATCGAGCTGGCTATTGTGGCGGGACACCGCATCTTGGAAATCTATAATACCGATTTTGGTGTCGAACAAAAATCCGACAATACCCCTCTCACTGCCGCTGACATGGCCGCTCATCATATTATTATCGAAGGCCTTGGCCGACTTACCCCGGACATTCCTGTTCTTTCGGAAGAATCTGCCACTATTCCCTTTGAGAAACGCAGCCGATGGCAACGCTACTGGCTGGTGGACCCTCTGGATGGCACTCGTGAATTTGTTAAACGCAATGGCGAGTTTACCGTTAATATCGCACTGATCGACAATCATGAATCAGTGCTTGGTGTTGTTTATGCCCCTGTTACCGGTGTCACCTATTATGCTGCACGCGGCATGGGCGCTTTCAAAAAAACCCCAGGGAACATCAGTAATAACGGAAGCAAAACCATCGCCATCCACACCCGACGCAAAACCACCGGCAACACTGTTATTGCCAGCAGTCGCTCACACTGCGGTGGTTCACTGGAAACCTTTCTACAAAAAGTCAGTGATTACGAAATAATCAGTATGGGTAGCTCGCTAAAATCCTGCTTGGTGGCTGAAGGTCATGCCGATATCTATCCCCGCCTGGGACCCACCTCGGAATGGGACACCGCCGCCGCACAATGCGTCGTGGAAGAAGCTGGTGGACGTATTACCAAGACCGACATGCAACCTCTGCGGTACAATACCAAAGATGAGCTATTGAACCCTTATTTTCTGGTGATTGGTGATCCTGATTTTGACTGGGCTCAATATCTGTAACAATATACTCGTGGCGTTTGGGATTTAGGTGTCAATGTGCGTCCTATTTATTTCAGGATAAAGAGAACGTGCAGTGACACCTAAATCTCAATCGCCACAAGTATATTACTCTGAAACTTTAACAAACAAGGAAACAACGTGAAAAACTTACTATTATTCAGCAGCCTCGCCGCCATTATTACTTTGCACAGCACCGCCATCAGTGCAGCAAAACCTAACACCGACAAAGAAAAATTCAGTTATACCATTGGTTATGAGGTCGGACAGGGATTTAAACGCGACAACCTGGAAATTGATACCAAAGCGATGTCGCAAGCAATCAACGATGTATTAGGTGACAAGACACCACAGCTAAGCGTCGACGAAATGCGTGCCGTTATGGAATCAGCACAGCAAAAAATGCTGGCAACGCGCGTCGCCAGTGGAGAAAAAGCCAAGGCTGCTGGCAAGGCCTACCTTGCCGCCAACAAAAAGAAAAAAGATGTTATTACGCGTGACAGTGGGTTGCAATACAAAGTCATCAGCATTGGCAAAGGCAAGCAACCAGCCGCCGACTCGTCGATTACTGCTCACTATAAAGGCACTTTAATCGATGGCAATGAATTCGATAGCTCTTACAGTCGGAACCAACCCGCCACGTTTAACGTTAACCAAGTTATTCCTGGCTGGAAGGAAGTGCTGCCATTGATGCATGAAGGTGATAAATGGCAGATATTTATTCCGGCCGAACTGGCCTATGGCGAACGCGGCTCTGGCGGCATCATTGGCCCCAATGAAACATTGATTTTTGAAATCGAATTGATCAAGGTCAACTAACCTGAACAATCCATGAAATATCGAGTACGCCATCAAGGCTAAGGAACACGCACGAAACAATTTTCCTGTTTGGCACCCGGATTTAGTGCGCATTCGTTCGTTCTGATTGACGACTGCATGGATGCAGGAGCAGTTGCCGAACAAAAGTGCTGGAATAGTCGTTCTATTTCGAGCTTTTGTGATTGAAGAACGGGCGAAGCCGGGATGCAAACCGAACACCTCCTCAGCACAGCAATTATTTTTACAACGGCTGCTGGAGGTGTTACGCGGCCACCCTATCGGCATCAGTGAATACGAACTGATTCGTGCATTGGACGTTGTTGGTGAACCTCATTTTGAGGCCGACTGCCTACGAGATAACCTGTTATTATTTCAGACGCATTTTTTTCTTTTTCACAACCTTTACCAGTTGCGCGACCAGCTGTGGCACAACGACGGAATTTACCTTGAAATCGGTCCATTGTGTATACAGCTACGACCTGACAACACCGTCTCCTCTCCCACATTATCCGTACACGACCCACTACGTGACTATTATCTGAACATTGATAACTTGAACAACACCGATGCTACTGATGTTGAATTATTATTGGGGAAATTCTGGCAGCGTTTTGCACACAATGATGGCCGACACACCGCGTTGGAGGAACTGGGATTAAACGACCCTGTTGACTGGGCAACCATTAAAACCCGGCATCGACGACTGGTCATGGAACACCACCCTGATCGTGGCGGCGATAAACAACGCTTGCAAGCCATCAATGCCGCAATGGATGTACTGATGCGGGATGGTCGCCGTTAAAAAATGTTGGGCATCCGTTATCCCGCTACCAACCCCTGAATCCGCACACCCATTGGCGGTATTTCTTCTCCATCGATTCTCACATCAAGTACGACGGGGCCGCCGCCATCTGAAATCAAGCTGTCAAAATCTAGATTTTGCAGATCATCTGAAGACCTGACAATATATCCCTGAGCCCCCATCGCCTTTGCCATCGCACAAAAATCTGTCTGCGGAAGTTCGAACGCGATTGACTCAGCGTTGTTCAATCGCTGCCCATGCTTAACCATACCTAAAGCTTCATCATTCAGGATAACAAAAACAATGGAAAGCCTTTCACCAACAGCAACACTTAATTCCTGCCCATGCATCATAAAGCTGCCATCACCGGTAATACAAACGACAGGGCCCTTCTGATAACCTAATGCAGCGCCTACGGATGAACCGATTGCCCAACCCATTGATGAAAATTCGATACTGCTCCGAAACAATCCGGCATTGATGCCACGCCGTCTGACACTGCGTCGATCTGTCGGCTGAAGATAGTGTATCGCCCACGCAACACTGTTTCCCGTATCAGCAAAGAAACGGGTATTCGATGGGAACAATTGATTTAGCTCATACATTAATCGTTGAGGCTTAATGGGTACTGCATCAGAAAGCATAAGCTTCTGCTCATCAGGCGTCAGCGTTGCATGCAGATCAAGGGCCGTATCAATATTTTCAGGCTCATTTAATGTGGGCTTATCGCTTCTGACCAACATCAACAGTTGCTCAAAGATAGCCAGAATATTTCCCCGGACGTGTAGTTTTGCCATCGGGGATCGGGTCATATTTTCTTCTGTCGAATCTATGTGTATTAAACGTTTGTTAAGAAGATAATCCTCGTTCCAGCCGCTACTCGCCCACTCACTAAGATTGGTTTCAATTGCAATGATAATATCTGCATTTTCTTCACTCAGTGCTCTCCGCGCACTATCGTGCCCTGCAAAACCGATCACACCTTTGTAACAACTAAGATTTGAACCTACCAGCCCCTTACCATGCGGGGTGGTAACAATGCTTGCATCCAGCAACCCAACCAACTCTAGAATGAGCCCCGTGGCTTCTCCACACTCTCCGCCCAACACCAATGCAAATTTATTATTGTTAACAATATTTGAATAAAGTTCATGCAATGCGGTTTGATCGCATGTGGCGTTTGCTTTGAGCAGTTTATTGAGATCAACATGCTCATGAGGCGGACGCGCTATTGCACGCAAAACATCAATGGGAATACTGAGATGTACCGGGCCTTTTGGAGAATGCATTGCTGTCATTATGGCAGTGATAAGCTTCTGTTCAATCTGGTCAGTATGGGAAACGAGACTGCTGTAGCGTGTACAATATTGAAACATACCCACCACGTCTATACCTGCGTCAGATGATTCCTGAAATGCACCCCGCCCAAACGTTGGCAGGGCCGTCTGTGCGGTTATTACCAATAGCGGAACATGGTTCGCATAGGCATTGGCGACACCGGTAATTAAATTGGTCGCCCCTGGTCCAGTGGTTGCACAACAGACACCAAGATTTCCAGTTTGCCTTGTGTAACCATCAGCAGCAAAAACAGAACTTGCCTCATGGCGGGTAACAATCGGCCGAATTCCATCCTTTCTTCGGGAACTTCGGGCAAGTGAGTCGTACAGTGGCTCAATTGCGCCACCGGGTATTCCAAATACATATTCAACACCTATTTGTTTAAGAAAATACAGAATCAGATCTGCGCCAGTAAAAACCGTTTTATTCGATGA
>QIGJ01000121.1 GCA_003229995.1 Gammaproteobacteria bacterium
AGGTGTGCCCAGTGATACTTTTTGGTAAAGCGTGCGAGAAAACAACCCGCAGTGATGCTGCCTGCATCACGTCCGCTGCCGATATTGGGGATGTCGGCAAAATTACTTTTCAGTTGTTCGTCGTATTCAGTCCACAACGGTAATTCCCAGGCACGGTCCCCGCTGGTTTTACCTGCATTCAACAATTCATGCACCAGCGGAGGGTGGTTGCCCATGATGGCGCTGGCGTGGTGGCCGAGGGCAACAATGCAGGCACCGGTGAGGGTGGCGATATCCACGACGGCATCGGGGTCAAAGCGTTCACTGTAGGTGAGTGCATCACAAAGAATCAACCGGCCTTCGGCATCGGTATTGAGTACTTCAATGGTTTGTCCGGACAGGCTGGTGACAATGTCACCGGGTTTGGTGGCTTCACCACTGGGCATGTTTTCACACGATGGTATGAGTCCGATGACGTTGCATTTCAGTTGCAATTCGGCGCAGGCGGTGAGTGTGCCCAGTACGCTGGCGGCACCGCACATGTCGTATTTCATTTCATCCATGGTGGCAGAGGGTTTGATGGAAATGCCACCGGTATCAAAGGTGATGCCTTTGCCCACTAATACAATGGGTTTTTCTTTGGCTTTGCCACCCTTGTATTCAGCGATGATAAATTTGGGCGCTTCGGAGGAACCGGCGCTGACTGAGAGTAGGGCACCCATGCCCAGTTTTTCCATTTGTGCTTTTTCCAGTACCGAGACTTTGAACGCGGTGTATTTTTTCGCCATGGCGCGGGCCTGTTTGGCCAAATACTCTGGTGTGCAGATATTGCCAGGCAGGTCGCCCAGTGATTTGGCTAACATCACGCCTTCGGCAATGGCTTCGCCTTCGTGTATTGCGGCTTCTCCGTTGGGCAGGTCGCTGCGTTTGGGCACCATCAGGGTGAGTTTGCGCAGAGGGCGGCGTAAGTCATCTTTTTCGGATTTGAGCTGGTCGGTGCGATGCAGGGTACCGCGCGCGACTTCTACTGTGTTGCGTACTTTCCAGTGCTGAGTTCAGTGAGGTAGTCGGTGCATTCCATAGAGCCGGTTTCGTTGAGGCGGGTAACGGCGGCGCTGATGATGCGTTGGTATTCTTTGTCACCGACTTCCCGTTCTTTGCCGCAGCCGACCAGCAATATGCGTTCGGCCAGCGCTTTGGGCACATGATGCAGCAGGAGGGTTTGTCCGATGTGGCCTTCGATATCACCGCGTCGCAGCAGGGCCGAAAGGTGACCTCCACTGGCTTCGTCGAGGCTTTCTGCAGCGGGGCTGAGGCGTCGGGGTTCGAATACGCCGACCACGACACAGGCTGAACGTTGTTTAGTCGGGCTACCACTTTTTACGCTGAATTCCATGGTGTTGGTTACCTGAATGTGAATGTTATGAATGAATGTAAGAGTGCAAGCTTGGCAGGCAATGGTCAGGCCATTGCAAATTTGTTGTCAAGTGTACTTGATGCCTGGAGTGATGGCACGCTGATGGTGGCGGAGGCTGCGCCCGAATCGGTGTACTATACCAGTCTGATATGGGTATTCCACGGGCTATAAAATAAAAAGTGATTATTGATCGTTACCTGGTGCGGGAAGTCTTGCACACTCTTCTGGCGGTATTGGTGGTGTTGCTGCTGATTTTTATGGGGCGGTATTTTGCGCTGTATCTGGCGGATGCTTCAGCGGGTGAAATTTCCGGTGAAATTGTTGCCGAGATGCTGTTTTTACGCACGATTACGTCGTTGAGCGTGATGTTGCCTTTCAGTTTGTTTGTAGCGGTGCTGCTGGCATTCGGGCGGTTGTACAAAGACAGTGAAATGACCGCCATGGCGGCTTGTGGCATTGGTCCGGCGAGGGTGCTGACCACGGTCAGTCTGATTGCCTTGATGTGCAGTGTGCTGGTGACGGGGCTGTCGTTCTGGGGCACGCCCTGGGCGCATGAAAAGGCGTTGCAGGTGCGGGAGCAAGCGCGATCCGGTACGGCTTTTGAGGCGGTGGCGGCGGGGCAATTTAATAAGATTGGCAGCGGTGATCAGGTGTTTTATGTGGAAAGTCTGTCGGAAGACAAGACCCGGTTGCGTAATGTTTTTGTTCAGGTGCGTGCTGCTGATGGGCAGTTGGATATTTTTTCGGCACGCAGTGGTTATCAGCAGGTTGATCCGGTTACGGGGGTTCGTTATTTGGTGTTGGTGGATGGTTATCGTTATCAGGGGCTGCCGGGCAGCGTTAATTTCAAGATTCACCAGTACGAAAAAAGTGCGGTGCGTTTGCAGGAGTTGGAAGCGGCTCCTTTGCGGCGGGCGCATCGGACTATGCCGAGCAATGATTTATGGGGTTCGGCACGATTGTCTGATCAGGCGGAGCTACAGTGGCGTTTTGCTATGCCGTTGGCCACCGTGCTGTTGGCAGTGCTGGGGGTGTTGTTGAGTCGCACGTCACCGCGACAGGGGCGGTTTGCCAAACTGTTTATCGCCATTCTGGTTTTTGTTACTTATTACAACAGTCTTGGGGTGGCGATGTCTTGGGTGCAGCGCGGGGTGGTTTCACCGATTGTGGGCCTGTGGTGGGTGCATGCCTTGTTGTTGATGTTAGTGGTTGTGCTGGGGATACGTTATTGGGGTGCTCGCTGGCTATGGAGTCGGTTATTGCAGCGTGAACCTGCACCGGCAGTGCTGGGGCGATAACCATGCAAATACTGGATCGTTACATTGCAAAAAGTGTAGGGTTTAGCACCTTGTTGGTGCTGGGTGTGTTATTGACGCTGTTTGTTTTTTTTACGTTTATGGATGAAGCGGGACAAATTGGTAAGGGGCGTTATGGCACCTGGCAGGCTTTTCAGTATGTGTTGTTGACGGTGCCGCGTTTGGCGTATGAGCTTTTTCCCATTTGTGCCTTGTTGGGTACGACGATTGGCCTGGGTATTTTGGCCAGTAACAGTGAGTTGGTGGCCATACGGGCGGCGGGTGTGTCGTTGACTCGTATTATTGTGTCGGTGATGAAAATCGGGTTGCTGTTTGTGGTGTTGACGATAGTCATTGGTGAAGGCGTGGCTCCCGCCGCAGAACGTTATGCACAAACGCTACGTTCAGTCGCGATATCTGACAAGCTGACCTTGCGAGGTCGGGAAGGGTTGTGGGCGCGGGATGGCAACAGTTTTGTGAATGTACGCCATATTTTGCCGGGTGAGCGTTTGGGGCAGATTTACATTTTTGAACGCGATGCCATGCACCGTCTGGTCAAACTGGTGCGGGCCGATTTGGCAGTTTATCGTAATGGTGGCTGGGTGTTGCAGGGGGTGCTCAGCAGCGATATCAGCGAGCAGGGCGTCACCTCGGCACGGGTTGAGGAGGCTCCCTGGCAGAC
>QIGJ01000343.1 GCA_003229995.1 Gammaproteobacteria bacterium
GCATGAATGGCAACATCACCATCGGAATGTGCGACAAAACCTTTTATAAAGGCAATACGCACACCACCTAACATTAAGTGGTCACCTTCGCCGAAGCGGTGTACATCGTAACCATGTCCAATTTTTATCATATCAACTTTTTTTGCACATTATTCTGCACCGACAGGATAAGGAGTAAACGATGAAATTGTTTCATAATACCCAGTCCTTCAACCCTCACCCTAGCCTTCTCCCGGGAGAGAGGACTCTTTTATCTGTTTGTAAACTTTGCGCTTGAACAAATCAGTTCGCCGACTGACCAGCCTGTCCAAAAACAGCATGCCATCCAGATGATCCACTTCATGTTGCACGGCACGCGCTTCATAACCTTCACTGTTGAATTCATACTGCGTGCCCTGTGCATCAAACGCCGTGAAGGCAATTTTCTCTGCGCGTATCACATTGCCGGTAAAATCCGGTACGGACATGCAGCCTTCCCGTCCCATAACCATACCGTCCCATTCAATAATTTCAGGATTGATCAATACCATGCAACCCTTGTTACTGGAATTGGCCGGTAGTTTGCGCATACCGGAAACATCAACAATCACAATGCGCTGGAAACAACCCACCTGCGGTGCAGCAATACCCACGCCACCGGGGCCAGCGCGCATGGTTTTTTCCAGTTCGGTCACAAAGCCTTGTAGTTTAAAATCGAAAACATCTACTGGGACTGAGATTTGCTTGAGGCGCTTATCCGGGTATTTGATGATATCGAAACTCACAACGGTTTCAGCCCACCAGAGTATCTACAGGGGTCAGCTGTGTTTCTACACCTTCTTTTTTGATGATCGCCAACGCCGATTGCAGGGCAACCGTGCCTTCATTGGCCCGCCCTTCTATACGCACAATATAGATGGGAGCATCTTCTGTGCCCCCCACATCCGAGGTCAGATCAAGAATATCCAGTCCGGCCTCGCTCAGGACACCTGTGGCATGAGCAACAATGCCGGGGCGGTCTGCACCATAAATGCTGATACGCACATCGGGTTGGTGGTGATGATGCAGTCCACCTTCGATGGAGTCAATGTGCAGGTGAAAATCCAAAGACTCAGCTTCGCCTTGCAGTACTTTTTGCAAAGCATTCATCGTACCCGCATATTGCACCATCATCATCATAGTGAAACTGGTGCCCAAACGCATCATCGAGGTTTCACCCAGATGGCAGCTACCTTCGTACAAGGCGTGGGTCACATGAGCGACAATACCAGGACGGTCTTTGCCGACCAGAGTGATCATGTACCAGTGTTTGTTCATTACGATGTCCTCGAAACCTGACACTGTATTAATGCAATGTCGAATGAGTAACGTAAATCAATGATACACCCGCCGCAATCAATATCACCTGCTGAATTGTGGCACTGGCTTCGGCCCGTTTGTGCAGGCCGGGAATCAGATCCGCCACAGCAATGTAGATAAAACTGGAAGCTGCCACTGCGAGCACATAAGGTAGCAGATGCTGCATGTCACCCAAGCTCCAGTAAGCCAGCAAGGCTCCCACGATAGTGGCCAGACTCGACAGGACATTAAACAACAACGCCTTGCGTCGGCTGAAACCGCTGTGCAGCAATACCACGAAGTCTCCCACTTCCTGTGGAATTTCATGAGCCGCAATGGCCAGTGCGGTGACAATACCCAGGTGGATGTCAGTCATAAAGGCAGCGGCAATCAATACGCCATCCACCAGATTATGCATACCATCGCCCACCAGAATCATCCAACCGGTGGCTTCATTGGTTTTATGCTCGTCTTGCGGGGCATGTGCCTCACAATGGTCCGAGTGGCAATGTCGCCACAACACCAGTTTTTCCAACAGAAAAAAGCTTAACAGGCCAAGCAGTACCGCCAGAAATATATTGTGGAAATCCTCAACCCCCGGCCCGACCAGCGCATGAGGCAATAACCCCAAGAAAGCCGCCCCCAGCAACGAACCAATGGCAAAACTCACCAGGTGTGGTACCAGGGTTTTACGCAGGTGTGCGGGTAACAGCAAAAAACTGGCGGCCACCATCACGCTGAGCAGTCCTCCCAGCAGGCTGAAAACAATGATCCAGGACAGCAAACTCATATTGGGTTATTCCGCAAAAAAACAGGTGCTCTGGTGATTGTCATTCTGGCGGATGCCGGAATCTGGGAATCGGCGGATTCTACTGGATTCCAGTGATGCCCGCCAGAGGAACCTGGACTTTTTAAATGATGACCCAGGAATACACACACAATAACTTCCTGATTTTGTATCCTGACGTCGGTTTGTCTTTACCTAAAGAGTACCTACTTTTGGTGGCACCCGCTCTTCAATCACAAAAGCTCAAAACAGAATGACTGTTCTTGCACTTTTGTTCGGCAACTGCTCCTGCGTTGCTCTACCTCCTGCATCCATGCAGTCGTCAATCAGAACGAACGAAGTCGCACTAAAACCAAACAGGGAAGTTATTTCGTGCCCATTCCTTAGGCCATTTAATTCCCTGAATAATTTTTAGCATAATGCAATAATTGCAACACGCGGCTCCTTATAATGGCGCAGCGGTAACTGCCTCGTGACATATTCGCAGAACTACCAAATTCCTGGTGAGTCCAGGTATTTTCTATCAACTCAAACTCAGCATTGCGGAATTTTATCCAGTTACATTGTGAATGAATTAATTTCTGTTGCTGCTCCGTTAACAGTCTAGATTTAACAAGATGATAAGCTTTATTCATCTCGTCATTCAAAAAATTTTGATAATTATCATATGCAATCAAATAATCTCTTGAGCCATTGCGCGGATTATTAATTTTTTTTAAAAATGTCTGTTCTCGTAACTCAAACTCACTAATCAAATCAGGTGCATCAGGGTTGTCTATCGCAAGAACCGGATTGATTAACAAACTGAAAAAAATCAGAGAAAAAACCAGCATCCATTCGGGCACATTTTTTGTGTTTTTTTTCACCATTGTTCATATATTCCCTTGCTGTATATATCCCACTCTGCCTGCCTTCTGTTAATTAAACCGTTATTAATAACACCCTGAGATTTATTCCAGGCTTTCCAGGCATCTTCCAGGTTTTTATAAGTGGTTTTAAGCTCAGGGTTATTCACCATTTTCAGAACTGATGAGTGGGTAAAAGCCCTTTGCCCGATATTAAATGCCAGAATCACCATGGCATCAAATTCATTTTGTATAATACTGGCAGTCACTTTTGTTTTAACCGTATTAACGTATGGGACCAGATCATCATTAAACAGGCTGAACGCCTGCTCCCGGGTAATGCCATCTTTATATTTTGACCACTCGACACTGGAAATAAGATGCCCATAACCGATAGTGGCACCTTCCACCCATGCGGTTATGTCTTTACCTGTTTGATCATCATAAGGTGTGGTGGATAATTGCTCTATGGACTTTAACAGGTCTCTGCCTTTATCACTAAAGGTACTGGTGGATTTTTCACCAAGTTTGACTGCACCACTCACCAGTTTTTTGAAAGTTACCCCATCAGGGTCTATACGACCATCAGGACGAACCATATTCAAAATATCTTTTTGAAAGTGCTCGATTCGAAATATTGTTTTGTTGCCGATGATACCGTCCTCTTTAAGTGGCGTGATTTCTCCCGGAATTTTCTGAGTATTTAAAAGTTTTTGAACAAGAACAACATCTGCTGAATGATTCGTACCATTACGGCCTACGGATGCAATTATTTTATTCACGAAATTAATGGATTAAACCAATAAGGAATGGGCACGCAATAATTTCCCTGTTTAGCATTCCATCTTCGCCCGTTTTTCAATCACAAAAGCTCGAAATAGAACGACTATTCCTGCACTTTTGTTCAATCAGAACGAACGAATACGAACTAAATCCGGGCGCTAAACCGTTATTGCGTGCCCATTCCTAAGAACAGAGGAAGTGTTTCACAACACCGCTTCCCGCACAACTTTCTATCTCCCTATTGATGATCAGCCCTTCAATCATGTAACGCACTTATGAGCAGAAATGGCGCTATTATTTTTTATCCCACCCTTTTCCTTTATACTCTACCATCATGAACATCGTCTACCTCAACAATGAATTCCTATCTGCTGATCAGGCTTGTGTCCCGGTGCTGGATCGCGGTTTTATTTTTGGCGACGGCGTGTACGAAGTCATCCCTGTCTACGGCGGCAAGCTGTTTCGGCTTAATGAACATTTGCAACGTCTGCAAAACAGCCTCAGCGCCGTGCGCATTCCCAACCCACTAAACCACGCGGGCTGGGGTACAATGTTAAACGAGAACTCATCACACAAAATGAAGGTGACGAGCAGTCGCTTTACCTGCAAGTCACCCGTGGCAGTGCGCAACGTGAGCACGCCATGCCGGATGATCCCATACCTACCGTGTTTGCCATGAGCAATCCGTTGCATCCCGTCAGTCAGCAAATTCGTGGGCACGGTGTTGCGGCCATCATCCTTGATGACATCCGCTGGCAACGTTGCCACATTAAGGCCATTAGCCTGCTGCCGAATATTCTGTTACGCCAGGAGGCGCTGGACCAGAACGCCGCCGAAGCCATTTTGATACGTGATGGCTTTGCCACCGAAGGTGCTGCCAGCAACCTGTTTGTCGTTAGCGGTGGCATCCTAGCCACTCCGTCCACAGGACCATTTTTGTTACCTGGCATTACTCGCGATCTGATCCTGGAATTGGCCGAGACCAATAATATCCCTCATTGTGAAAAAAATATCAGCCGTGATGATCTGAGAAACGCCGATGAAATCTGGCTCACTTCATCCACCAAAGAAATCCTCCCGGTTACCCGACTGGATGATGCGCCCATTGCCAGCGGCCAGCCTGGCCCCTTGTTTCAACACATGCTGGCCTTATATCAGAACTACAAACAACAATTACGTAATCAGTAAAATGGACACACCGGACAACAATAAACCTATCATGGAATTCCCCTGCGAATTCCCCATCAAGGCCATGGGGCTTGCCTCGGAAACTTTGCATAGGGTAGTGCTGGGAATTGTGCAGCGCCATGCCCCCGAAGCCGACAAACACACACTGAAAAGCCGCCCCAGCAGCAACGGAAAATATATATCTGTCACCATCACCATCAACGCAAAAAGCCGAGCACAACTGGATGCTATTTATCTGGACCTCACCGCCTGTGAACAGGTGCTCATGGCCTTGTGAACCTTTCCGGCGCTTCAGGTAAAGACTTCATTGCTCGCCACCTCGGCCTGCGGGATTACCCGGAGGTGTGGCACGACATGCAGCATTTTACCAACACTCGCACACCTGATGCCTGTGACGAAATCTGGTTGCTGGAACATCCCCCAGTATTCACCCTCGGCCTCAACGGCAAACCGGAGCATATCCTCACCACTGGCGATATCCCTGTGGTAAAATGCGACCGTGGCGGACAGGTGACTTATCACGGCCCCGGACAACTGATAATCTACTTATTGTTAGACTTGCGCCGCCGCAACCTGGGTGTAAAAACACTGGTGCGTAAAATTGAGCAGGCCATCATTGATCTACTACAAGACAATGGCATTCATGGTCAGCGCCGCGAAGGTGCGCCCGGCATTTACGTCAATGACGAAAAAATTGCCGCCCTCGGCCTGCGCATACGCCGAGGCTGTTGTTATCACGGCCTCAGCCTCAACGTGAACATGGATCTGGAACCTTTTTCCCGCATCAACCCTTGTGGTTACGCAGGACTGAAGACTGTTCAACTGCACGATTTACGACCCGATACCAATGTTGATTATATCGGCGATGCTTTGCTGCACCAGCTCACCCGACAGCTTGCAGTCGGGTGAGTTTTTTCAAATGTTGTTCACCAGTAAAAATGCAAGAATTAGAGTGCTTTTAAGTGTACATTTCCTTACCATCATTCAAACACAACCAGCCTTTGGCAATGCGATAAATTATCCAAACAACATTTGCGAGCAATACAAAATAACCGACGATAAAAAACAACCCGATGAGCCCTGTTATTGACCATAAAAGAGAAAACCAGAATGTTCGTATTTGCCATCTAAAATGAGACTCCAGCCAGGTACCACTAACATCACTTTTTTTAACATAATTGATGATCACAGCAATAATGAATGTAATTCCAAACAAAAAGGATGCAGCCTGTAATGCATATACCACGGTAGCTATGGTTTTTTGTGAATTGTCATTTCCCATCGTGGTTGTCATTTCATCTGTCATTCTTTTTTTCCTCTTGTAATTGATTTTAGATATAACAGGCACTGCCCATCTCACATATTAGCAAGTCTATAGAGCATGA
>QIGJ01000174.1 GCA_003229995.1 Gammaproteobacteria bacterium
CATGCGATAGCGTATTGCCTGAAAGAAGCCGGTATCAGCCTGCAGGATCTGGACTACGTTGTCTTCTACGACAAACCGCTGATCAAGTTTGAACGACTGCTGGAAACCTACCTTGCATTTGCACCGGTCGGTTTCAGGTCATTTCTTGCCTCAATACCCGTCTGGCTGAAAGACAAGCTGTTTCTCAAAACAACCCTCAGGAAGGAGCTTGCAAAGTTATCCGGTGACAAGATGGATGATGCTGCACTGCCGCCACTGCTCTTTACCGCGCACCACAAATCCCATGCAGCATCCGCGTTCTTCCCCGGTCCTTTTGAGAAGGCCGCCGTACTGTGCCTTGATGGTGTGGGTGAATGGGCCACCAGTTCAGTCTGGCTGGGAGACGGCAACAAACTGGAAGCGCAGTGGGAAATCGATTTCCCTCACTCACTCGGGCTGCTCTATTCAGCATTCCGGTGAGTACAAACTGATGGGGCTGGCACCCTATGGTGAACCCCGGTATGTCGATCTCATTCAGGATAATCTGATCGATATTAAAGAGGATGGCAGTTTTCGTCTCGACATGCGCTACTTCAACTATGCGACCGGTCTGACCATGACCAACAGCAGGTTTGACAAATTGTTCGGTGGGCCGCCGAGAAAACCCGAATCCGATATAAGCCAACGTGAAATGGATATCGCACGCTCAATCCAGGTGGTTACCGAAGAGGTTGTGCTGAAAATTGTGCGCAGTGTCCACGAAGAGTTTGATGTCGATTACCTCTGTCTGGCGGGTGGCGTTGCGCTCAATTGCGTTTCCAACGGGCGAATACTGCGGGAAAGCCCGTTCAGGGATATCTGGATTCAGCCCGCCGCCGGTGATGCAGGCGGTGCGTTGGGTGCGGCGATGAGTGTGTGGTATGAGTACCTGGAGAACCCACGGCAGGTGAACGGTCATGACAGCATGCAGGGTGCCTATCTCGGTCCACACTTCAGTGATGATGAAATAAGCACCTATCTGGATTCGGTGGGTGCCGTCTGTGAAAAGCTGGACGACGATCTATTGATGCCGCGCCTGGCAGACATCCTGGCCGATGAAAATGTCGTGGGGTGGTCAGGAGGGCGTATGGAATTCGGGCCACGCTCACTGGGTTGCCGCAGTATTATTGGTGACCCCAGAAGCCAGACCATGCAGTCGGTAATGAACCTGAAAATCAAGTGTCGGGAGTCCTTTCGCCCCTTCGCCCCGGCCGTCAAGGCCGAACGGGTGTCGGACTGGTTCGAGATAGACCGGCCCAGTCCCTATATGCTCCTGGTGGCACCGGTCAGGACAGAAAAACGACTTGCGATGACGGCTGAGCAACAAAAATTATTCGGCATAGAGAAACTGAATATTCCGCGTTCGGAAATTCCGGCTATTACACACGTCGATTACTCAGCACGTATCCAGACGGTGCACGATGACACAAACCCGCGCTTCCATAAATTACTTGATGCCTTTGAAGCAAAGACCGGGTGTCCGGTACTGGTTAACACGTCCTTCAATGTGCGTGGTGAACCGATAGTCTGTACGCCGGAAGATGCCTACCGGTGTTTTATGCGCACGGAAATGGATTACCTCGTGCTGGAAAACTACCTGCTGACCAAAACCGAGCAACCGGCGTGGCGTGAGGAAGGTGATTGGCGTGAAGAATATGAACTGGACTAGGGCATAAACATGGTACTCGAAATACCGGATAAAGCCGGGTATCGCAAATTTGGCCTGACAACAGGGCTGGTCCTTATTGGCCTGTTCGGGTTGTTGATTCCCTGGCTGTTCTCACTCAATTATCCAAACTGGCCCTGGGCGCTCGGTGGTGTACTGGTGATAGGGGCACTGGTCGCACCCGCCACACTGAAGCACGTCTATATCGGCTGGATGAAGTTTGGTCAGGTGATGAACTGGATTAATACCCGGCTGATTCTGGGTATACTCTTTTATCTGGTGTTCGTTCCGACAGGCTTTGTCATGCGGTTGCTGGGCAACGATCCCATGCATCGGAAGCTGGACAGGGCCGTCAGGACTTACCGGGTAAAGAGTTGCAGTGATAACAGGGACAACGTGGAGCGACCCTACTGATGCTGGATCTATTGAAAGACCTTTGGGGGTTCATGAAGGCCAGGAAAAAATTCTGGCTGGCACCGATTATCGTTATTATGTTGCTACTGGGTGTGTTGATCGTATTGGCCCAGGGATCGGCGGTGGCGCCCTTTATCTATACATTATTTTGACAGGTTTCTTCTCATGGGTAATGAAAAAGCACTAGTCGGCAAGTGGTCTGTTGTATGGGGAGGCATTATTGCCGTCATCATGCTTGCCTCATGTGCTGGCGATAGTAGTACAGAAACTTTGCCACAGGCCGCTAAACAAGGGGAGTTGAAAACAGTCATCAGACTGTTGGCAAACGGCGCAGGTGTCGATACAGAAGACGAAAAACTGCATGCGACGGCATTGATGTGGGCCGCGCATGAAGGACATCCTGATATTGTCAAGTTACTGATCGAGCATGGTGCCAGTATCAATAAAAGAAAAAAATCGGGTGAAACCGCATTGTGGTTTGCAGCACAACAGGGGCAGTTTGAATCCCTGAAAGTGCTTGTTAAAAATGGTGCAGATATCAATATTCCCGGCTGGAAGGGTGCCAGTGCGCTTGAGATTGCGCGTAAAAAAGGGCATCAGGAAATTGTAGCGTACCTGCGTCAGGCGGGTGCAGATGGTTAACCGACATCGGCTATCACGACGTATCAGGTATGAAGTGCGAAAACTGTGTTTGCTGACATACCCCACCGAGCGTCTATGGCAGCATCGCGGACTTCGTCAGCAGTACGCCCGCAGCAAAGGAGCCGTTGTGGTGCACCAGATGAGCAAAGTCGGCTC
>QIGJ01000203.1 GCA_003229995.1 Gammaproteobacteria bacterium
ATTTTCACAGGGTATTTTTCGGCCTTCAAGGCGCTGCGAAGTGAGCATAGTGAGCTATGTGACCGTAGCAGCAACGCAGAAGGCCGGAAAATAAACCAGAAAATGTTAAAATAATGTTGTTCAGGTACTTAACACCGCAGCCCACCTTATTATTATACTTGGGAGCCTATCCGAGCAACCCTGCCACCACCAGTGTGGACATCATACAACATCATTTGATCCAGTAAGCAACCCGTTTTTGTGCCGCCAATCACAAAAAATCCCCTCCTTGAAACAACAAGGAGGGGATTCCAGTAACACCGCTAAATCTATCAAAAAAGACCGGGGGCCATCAATCAAACACCGTCATTCGCCACGCGATCCTACTCCTGACCTTTTCTTTGGCTGTCTTCCTTTTCATGCTCGACTTCGTGAGCCTCTCCTCGTTCGTCTCCGCTCGCTGTCATGAGTTTCGTCACGCTCAGCACGTACATCATCGCTATCTTCACGAGCTTCATCATGATCTTCGATTTCATCCTCGCGCTCATCACGAGCAACTGCTTCATGCTGACTAACGTCACTTTCCTGATTTTCACGACCAGCGACACTTTCTATGTACTCATGTGTTACATCGAAAGCCATATCCGGCAATGAAAGTTCATTGTGCATTTCGCCCACATCATCTGATTCAACAATCCGAATGGTAAAATCAATATCATCCAGATCCACGCCGAAACTGATGCCTACGAACAGAAAAAATGCAAGACCAGCAACAATACCTGTTTGCACAGTTTTCATAACAACCTCTCCTCTCCTCTACTACAACACTACTTTTTTAATTCGCACATTCCTGGACAACCGTTCGCACACGGATGCCCCTTAGCTCAATTGTCACCCAATTAACAAATGAAATTGATGCTCTACCGACGACCTAGCTGGCAAGGCTTTCACATCAGCTTCAAGACTCAGCGTCAGCGTCTTCACCCGACCCTCATACTCAATATCAGCAATCAATTCACCCTGCGCCACCTGAGTAGCAACAATCGGCAAACTCAACAGGTTGTCACCTTTTTTGAGGTTCGTTTCCCAACTCAACTGGCGTCGACCCGGATACCCAACCAAAGCTACATTCTCAGGCAGACGAATAGTGATCTTGGCATTCTGTAATGACTCACTGGAAGCAAAAGCCAGCCTGATCGTTTGCTGCGTGTTCAGGGCAATTGACACCACAGGCTGTTGCTGTTCCACAGCCGTCTTGTTTGTCTCTACACTGGCAACAACCTGCTCAGAAGCACTGCCCGCACCTGACAACTCATCTGGAGACATACCCACAACAACCCACACAGCAAGTGCAGCAGCAGCGGCACTACCAAAACCCAGCATAAAACCCCGACGATGGTGACTTTGTTGTGGCGGCACATTCCGCTTAACAACACCAGCACTCTCGTAAACATTGGCCAGCACACGGTCAGCAAAGCCCTCCGGCGGCTCTGTTACCGGCATCGCCCGCAGCCCTTCCAGCATAGTCCACTCTGCCGCATATACAACCTGACAGGCTTCGCACGATGCCCGATGGGTGTCAAACGCTGCCTGCTCTGCTAAGCCCAGCTCCTGATCGATACTGTCGTTTAAACAACTTTTAAATTCAGCACAATTCATGATGTTTTTAAACCTCCTACCCTCTTGACCTGTAGAACGCTTTATGCACAAAAAGCGTTCCCTCTAGTTCAGTTTCCGTGATTATTACCAAAGTACTTTTTCGGAACCTATGGCTTTACAGCATCCGATTCAAGAATTTTCCGCATACGTGCCCGCGCACGATGAATGCGTGATTTCAACGTGCCCACAGGCACATCGAGCATTTTTTGCAGCTCCAGTAATCGATAACCTTCAATGTCGTGCAGGGTCAGCAACACCCGGTGATCTTCAGACAGTCGCTGAAAAGCCGCCTGCATCTGATCGATACGCTGATCCTCGGCAAGCTCATGATCTGGTGTTTCCATACCACTGCTGGCTGTTTCGTAAAATGCGACCTCATCATCGATCAGTTCCAATGGCGAGCGTTTTTGCCGCCGGGTGCCATCCACAAACATGCGATACAGGGATGTCACCAGCCACGGGCGCAACTTCTCAACCACTTCAAGCTCAGCGCAGCGGGGATAAAGTTTAACAAGCAAATCTTGTACCAAGTCTTCCGCATCTTCCGGATTGCCGCAGAAGCGATAGGCGAGACGGTACAGATAGGTGATATGAGGACGAACCAGTGCGTCAAAGCACGCAGCTGAGCCCTTCTCCGATTTTTTGGCAGGAAATATCTTCATTTACCACGGAAGACTATAGAATCTGGGAGTCCTTGGACAGGTTTTTGAGAATTTCGATCAACCGAAAATTTAGATTAACGATTAAGAAGTTAAGCGGGCATAAAAGACGCGCGTGCAAGCAGCACCCCAATCAGACGCCCTTTCGACAAAAAAAGTTCCTTCCCCACAATAAAAATACAACCAGAGTCTGCACATTATTTGGTTTCGCAAGTGCATGGCGCTAAAGTGGCAGCATCCACAAAAACCGGGCAGCCCACTTATGTTTCATCAGAATACCTTGCAACACCTTAACGAAAACATCCTGCTGGGCGAAAAACTGACCGGCGTACACTCTGCCATTAAAGGGCCAGTAGAAAAAATCCAACGAAAATCTGCCAAAGATCAGCTTGATTAACGCGAGCCTTCATGGATTCACTCACATCTCCCACCGCTCATCATGAGCGCACTGTACTCATTACAGGCTGTTCCAGTGGTATCGGCCAATGTGTTGCCCTGGGCTTGAAAACACGCGGCTACACTGTTATCGCCAGCGCGCGCAAAGC
>QIGJ01000274.1 GCA_003229995.1 Gammaproteobacteria bacterium
ACAACTGCTGCCGGGTTTTGAATGGCTCAGCTGGAAAAGTTTTTTCCTGGGATTGATTGAGGCCTACGGCTACGGTTGGTTTTTCGCGTTGATCTGGGTTCCGATCTATAATTTTGTTACGCTGCGAGGTAGGCAAGAAAAAAATTGAGTTATCAGGGAGGCAATATGTCACCGGGATATCGTAAAAATAACAGGGTAAAAAGAAACAGACGCACAACTATTTGGCATCATTTGGCATCATTTTCTTGATGCGCACCCGGAGTATTTAGCGCGACATTATTGGTGGGCCTATTTATGGCGGTTTGGTGTATGGTTTTTTGATCACCAACCTATTATTAATGCCATTCTGTTCGGGCAGTATCAATCCCTTAAAAAGCAGGTATTGCAAGCTTGCATGACAAACCGGCCAAAGGGCCGCTTGTTACAGTTGACCTGTGTGTATGGTAGCCTTACACCTTCTTGATCAAATCAATGAAAGATGATGATCTTTACCTTATGGACGTTGCAGATGTACAACTGGATGCAACACGCCAAAAACTCAACGATAAAGAAAAAAGTCGATTACTGGCGGCGCGTATGAATGCGAAACATCTCGCCTATTGCGATGATGCATTTTCCACTATCCTGATGTTCTTTCTGTTACATGAATTACCGGCTGATGCGCGGGAACATACGCTTAATGAAACGCTACGGGTATTGCAACCGGGTGGACGCCTTGTAATAACTGAATATGGTCAATACCCTCGCCAGCATTTTTTATGCCGGTTTTGGCCAACACGTATTTTATTATTACGTTTGGAACCCTTTTTGGGTGATTTTTGGCATAGGAACCTGTTTGCCATGTTACGCCGTCATGCAAAGACGCATAACAAAACACTCAAACTTGTGGATGAGTTTCACTGTTTCTCCAATTTTTACCGGGTCTGTGTGTTTGAAGTAAATAGCCCGGATGGTGAGTAAAAAATATGATGAGTCAAAACCATGACAACAATGCCGCTGCAAAATACCCTCGAATGGGAGTGATATTAAGCTCAGGAGGAGGGCGTGGTGTTTATGTGCATACGGGATTTCTTATGGCGCTGGAAACATTGAAGCTGCCTGTTACCGCACTTGCCGGTTGCAGTGCAGGCGCATTGGTCGGCGGAATCGTGGCCAGTGGTACTCTTTTACCGGACTGGATTGCCACACTCAGCAAGGTACAGCGAAAAGAATTCTGGAAACCAACCTCTTTACCCGGTTTATTGTGGCGTATGCTGCGCGATAAGGGGCGTGGTATTACTGGTATTTCAGACACCAAACGGGCAATAGCATTTTGCCGGAAAAACCTTACGGCAAAAAATTTTGAAGATTGCCAGTTTCCCTTTTATGCCCTGGCAATCAACCTGAATAGTGGGGAAAAAATCATTTTTTCAGAAGGAGAGTTAGCTCCCCGTATTATGGCGAGTGCGGCAATCCCGATTGTATATCAGCCGGTAAAAATTGACGGTGAATACTTTTGCGATGGAGCGGTAGTGGATTTTGCACCCACCGATGCAATTTGTTGTTTGCATAATCTGGATGTCGTTATTGTACATCATGTGTCACAACGTTTTGACAAAAATAAAAGCATTGACCATGTGCTAACCGAACCATGGACATTGCTGAAAATTACCGATCGCCTGCTTTATCGAAATCGCCCATGGTACCTGTCAGATGAAGGTGCATCTTCACAACGGATTTCATCACAACGCTGCCCCTGTGGTTGTGGCGCGATAATTATTGTCATCGAACCAGAATTACCTGAATTGACCTGGCCAATGACAAAAGGAGGTACTCAGGTATTGCAGGAGGCGCAACAACAAACTACAGATCTGCTGGCACCCTTTCAGACTGCTCTGCAAACAGATCCACGGGGAATGTTTCCCAAAATGGTTAATCCGGATAATTCATGATCCTAAAATGCGCAACGCGGCCAGACACAAAAAACAACGTGCTGTATCGGTTGTAGCGACTCACTCACCCAATGAACCCGCCAGAAACTCAAACTGCACGCCCTATTGATTCCATGGTGGTGTTAACATGTCTTACAATAACAATGACTGTTCTACGTTATTTTTTCTGGCCACGACATAAAAATAATGCACATTCAAACCTGAATCACACATATTGCAGGTAGCGTTAACAAATAAAACAGGGTTTTGTGGAAATGAATGATCAATATGTATGGCTTTTATGGTCAAGTGCTTTTTTGGTGCCATGGGTAATCATCTATATCAGCTTCCCGGCACACCGGCGTGCCATGTTATGGGCCAGTCTGTTCACCACCCCCTTTGGTTTGAGTGAGCCATTATTTGTACCGGAATACTGGAGCCCGCCCAGCCTGTTTGATCTGGCTTTACGCACAGGCTTTGATATTGAAAGTCTGATTTTTTGTTTTGGTATTGGTGGCATAGCCGCAGTGATGTATAACCTTTTAACACACCGGGTTCCCGTTGCGGTGCCGACAAATGAACGCGAGCGGCCTTTGCATCGCCATCATTACAAGGCATTGGCTGCACCTTTTATTACCTTTGTGCCACTGTATTTTTTACC
>QIGJ01000052.1 GCA_003229995.1 Gammaproteobacteria bacterium
TATCACCGGCCAATACACGGCGCAGGCCATCATACCGAATGCCCGGAGATTGTTGTCGCGCATAACGTTCAATTTCGTGTTCACTGGTACCGTCGTGAATCATGTTACGCAGGTTGTCATTCACTTCCACCAGCTCATAAATACCGGTACGGCCAGAGTAACCCTGAAAATTACAATGCTTGCAACCTTCGGCTTTGTAAAAAGTCGGCGGATTAGCTGCATCCAATGCAAAACGCTCACAATCAACTTCGTTAACCGTGTACGGCTGCCTGCATTCTTTACACAGCAAGCGCACCAGACGTTGCGCCAGTACGCCCAGCAAGGTCGATGACAACAGAAAAGGTTCCACACCCATGTCGCGCAACCGGGTAACGGCACCCACAGCGCTGTTAGTGTGTAGGGTGGATAACACTAGGTGGCCGGTGAGTGATGACTGCACGGCGATTTCCGCTGTTTCCAGATCACGAATTTCACCCACCATCACCACGTCCGGGTCCTGACGTAAAATTGCACGCAGACCACGCGCAAAACTCATATCGACTTTTACATTCACGTTGGTCTGGCTGATGCCGTCGAGGTCGTATTCCACGGGGTCTTCGACGGTCATAATGTTGCGTTTGTTATCGTTGAGCTGTGTTAATACGGCATAAAGCGTGGTGGTTTTACCCGAGCCGGTGGGGCCGGTCACCAAAATAATGCCATGCGGTTTACGGATAACTTTGTCCATATTTTGATGAGTCTGTCTGTCCATACCCAGGTGCGATAAATCCAGACGCCCAGCCTGTTTGTCGAGCAAACGCATTACCACGCGCTCACCCTGTCCGGTGGGGATAGTGGAGACGCGCACGTCCACCGCACGCCCGGCAATGCGCAAGCCAATACGTCCATCCTGCGGTAAGCGTTTTTCAGCAATATCCAGTTTTGCCATCACTTTAATACGCGACACTAATAACGGTGCCAGCACGCGGCGCGGTGTCAGCACTTCCCGCAACATGCCGTCCACGCGAAAACGCACTACCAGCCGTGTTTCGTAGGGTTCGATGTGGATATCCGAAGCGTCTTCCTTGATGGCCTGCGTAAGCAGTGCATTGATCAGGCGAATAATCGGTGCATCGTCTTCGCTTTCTAAAAGGTCTTCCGGTTCGGGCAGGGCTTGTGCAACCGCAAACAGATCGGCCTCGTCATCAAGGTCATCCATCATTTGCATAGCTTCACCGGAGTGCTGCTCGTAGGCTTTTTGCAGACGCGCATCAAATTCATCGGCATCGATACATTCAAAATGCACCGGGCGTGACAAAAAACGACGGACTTCGGCCAGCGTCGTACTGTTCACACCGGGGCGCATCAGCACAACAACATGTTCGGAGGTTTTTTCGCTCACCAATACGCCATTGCGCTTGGCAAAGATGAAGGGGAGCGCAGAAATGACTGGAGCAACAGGGGGCACACTGTCATTCAACACAGTCTCGGCTGTGTTGTTATGTGTAATATCGACGACGCTGTTCATGAGTGGTATTAACAGGCAGAGCTTTTAAAACTCGTCCTCTTCATCGTCCTCCCAGTCAGAAAATATAGTCAGAAAATATAAACACAGAGTCCGGTTTCGCAGAGTCCCGCTGATTGTCAGAGGGCTTTTGTTGCTCCGAACGAGTAATAAAGGGGGCTGGCAATTCCAGGAATTCTTGAGTCTCGGGCATTGTCGGATGTGACTCATTCGATAACAAACTCACACCGTCTTTACCCAGCTCCAGTTGCCTGGAACGAATAAAGTTGTATTTGCTGCGCGTCAGCTTAAAACTGTCTTCTTTGGTGCGCAGAATGGTGGGACGCAAAAACACCATCAGATTGGTTTTTACTTTTTGCACCGAGGTATAACGGAATAAAGCGCCCAACAACGGGATATCTCCCAGCAATGGCACCTTTTGCGCCGTTTCCACCAAATCATCTCTGATCAGGCCACCCAATACCAGCATTTTGCCATCATCCACTAATACGCTGGTTTTAATCGAGCGTTCGCTGGTAACAATATCACCAGCACCCGCTGCACCCCCCGCAATACCATCGACGGTTTGCTCAATATCCAGACGAATAGCATCGCCTTCGTTGATTTGCGGTTTTACTTTCAAACGAATACCCACCTTTTTACGCTCGAAGGTCGTGAAAGGGTTAACGGAGGAATTTCCTCCACCAGCGTTGGCAAAAGCACCGGTAGGAATCGACAATTCCTGACCAACAAAAATTTCTGCTTCTTCGTTATCCATAGTCACCAGATTGGGCGTGGATAACACATTGGTGATGCCGTCACCTTCCAACGCGCGGATTAGCCCGGCAAAGTTAAAGGTACCGCTGCTGAATCGACCCAGGCCGATGGTCACACCCGAGCCAATGGTCGACAGTGCCGCAGCTGTGCTACCGGCACCCGCTGCCTCTGCCCTTGCCGCGCCCTGTGCGAGCCCGGAAATACTGCTGCTACCGCTGCCGAAGTTGACCGCACCCACCGGATTGTCACCACCACTACCATCAAACAGCCATTGCACACCCAGTTCCGCCGCCCGGTCTGACGACACCTCAGCAATAATTGCCTCCACCATTACCTGTGCACGACGTATGTCCAACTGAGCAATCACGGATTTTAGTGACCGAAACACCGTGGGCGCGGCAGTAATAACCAACGCATTGGTGCTTTCATCGGCTTGAATATCAAAGGGCTGACGAGACGTTGAGGGCGCTGTTTTTATCTGTGGTATTTTTGGTTTTGCCCACCCCGGTCAGTACCGGTACCAGATCTGCGGCCTTGGCATAGCGCAAATAAATGACATGGGTATCACCCACCACTTCGGAGGGAGTGTCCAAGTGTGAAATGATGGCACGCAACTGCAAACGTTCGGCACGTTCGCCACCAATCAAAATACTGTTGGTGCGCTCGTCGGCTACCAACATGGGTTTGCTGGCCTTAGGATTCTTTTTACCGGCCTGCTGTTGCAGGCTGGTGAGTACTCGCACCAAATCCGAGGCCACAGCATTTTCCAGTGGCACAATTTCGATTTCACCACTGGTCGGTTGATCGATGCGTTTGATGATTTTCACCAACCGTGCAATATTGGCCGCACGATCAGAAATAATCAGCACATTACTTTGCGGATAAGCGGCAAGGTGGCCCTGCGGCGGCACCAAAGGACGAAGAATGGGTACCAATTGAGCAGCGGTGACATGTTCTATTTCGATCACCCGGGTGATGGCCTCGTCACCCTTGCCCGGTTGGCCTGGCGGGGCAAATGGCATAGCACTGTGTTTGGCATCAGCATCCGGCACAATCTTGATTGCCTTGCCACTGGGAACCGCAGTGTAACCATGTACTTCCAGAATCGATAAAAAGACCTTGTAGACTTCACCCTTACTCATGGCGCGATTGGATATCAGCGTCACCTTGCCTTTGACGCGCGGATCAACAATAAAATTTTTGCCGGTGACTTCAGCGATCGAACTGATCACCGCACGGATATCCGCTCCCTTGAAATTCAGCGTGCTGGTTTCGGCAGCAAAACCGGAGGAAAAACCAGAGGACAACCACAGCAGTCCACTCACCAGCCAGACACTGCTTAATTTTCGCCACCGTGATTCCATTTGTACTCGTTCAATCTTCATCCTATTCCCCGGCCATTGTAGTTTTGGCCATTATCTTTCTAGCCATTGTATTCCTGACCAGTACGGCCCATTGTTAATTCTCTCACGTCACTCCACCTGAAAGGCAAAAGATTCCATCACCCCGTTGCGCTCCACATCCAGTATCACCGAGTCTGCCGTGGACAAGTCGCGCATAATTTCCAAGGCTTTAATCGGGTTGTCCAGTGTGACACCATTCACCCCTGTCACCACATCACCGTTTTTCAGCCCGAAACGCCCCAGTAGTTTCCGGTCTTTGCCGGGACGGATGCGATAACCTTTGAGTCTGCCCGTGGCCTTGTCGGTCACTGGCGAGGCATTCACCAGATTCATCAGTGTCTGTGGCTCGCTCATCAACGCATCACGATACTGACGCAACAAGGCGGCATTCTCCGCAGTACTCGCCTGCGTCGTACCACGACTTCGCGCTTGTGACGTGTTCCGCGTCGCCGTGCGCGAGATCATCGCACTGACAATCTCATCTTTCGGCAAGCGCAAGGTTTCAAGTCGGCCACGGTGCTCAAGGATCACCCGGTCTGCATAAATTTCGCGCAACACCGCATTACCCGGCAGCTGTTGGTCTACGGCATAAGCCTCTTCCATACCTTTTCCATCGGCAATAATCGCGCGCGCCTCAAGGGGATCAGACGATGCCAGCAGACCATGTAACTTCAAATTCAGTCGGGTATCCGGAGCCTCGGTCATCTGTGCTACAGGCACCGATGAGACTTTCTGAATCTCACCAAACAGGTGCCATTGACCAATACGGTTGATATCGGAAGCACCCGACTGAGCAACCTTTGCATTGGACTGAAGCGATGTACGGGGTATTGGCAATGGCTCCGGTGGCTGACTGGGCAACACCTGCCAAGTCAGTTGCGCGAGGCTTTGCGCCAGCAATACGACAAGCAACAATAACACCAGCAGAGGCAGGCGCTTGTCTGTGCCGACCGCGACCAACCGCGCCATAAAATTTGCGCCTGCATCCGCGCCCCAGTCAGCCATTGCCTTGTTCATCGGTCATGCTATTTTACTACCCTTTTGATTACTGGCCAGCACTACGGGCCACGTCAGACAAAGCGACCCAATTTTTGGTCTGTGCAGCGAGGCTTCCTGTATTTCCACTACAAATTTCCACTACAAATTTATTTTACTGTAATCCCCGTCAAGCTCCTAATACATTGTCAAGACTGTTTTGACTGGTGCAATGTTCCGTCTCTGGCAAAGGACGACGGCCAGAACCTATCTCACAAAGTGCTTTGGGTATTTGCGGCGAAACGTGCCTCACCCTGAATGACGTTGCACTAGAAATCGCCTTCTCTTAACAGTCTTTATCTTTGAATTTAATACACTTTTCATGCCATTCGAACAGGCAGCACTACAAACTACCAGTATTTAGCGGCAATCACCAGTCTGTCAGAAATGACCGGTCAACGAATACATACCCAAAACCAATGAACAGGCTACAATCGACACAATAAGCTACTGCACAATTATCTCATAATGATCACCGCCCTACTTCATGGGGCGGTAGATGCCGGAGAACCTCGGTTTGTTCCACTGAATCATAACGGCGAACCGTTGACTGTGAGTGAGCGCGAACAGTTGCAGGAATGGCCTTGTATACTGGATCAAAGCACGGGGCTGATCTGGGAGGGGAAATCCAGAACTGCCGGCCTGCATTACCTCAACAACACCTTTAACTGGTTTGACCCAGATCACACACGCAATGGCGGCCTCGCAGGAGAGCCTGACAACAAACACTGTCGCGGAGGCGCCCAGAAAAATGCCTGTGATACCCATCGTTTTGTGCAGGCCGTCAATAGCGAAGGACTCTGTAACGCTCACCACTGGCGCCTGCCGCGTCGCGAAGAACTCCGCAATCTGGTGAACTACAGTATTCCTTATCCTGGCCCCACCATCGACACACAGGCTTTTCCCAATAGCATTGCGCAATTCTACTGGTCCGCCGACACAAATGCGAGCGAACCGCTGGAAGCTTGGGGTATCGGTTTTTCTTTTGGTTTTGATTACGCCTATTTCAAAAGCAACCGGGTGCATGTTCGGCTGGTACACAGCAGCCGACAAGCCAAAAAAAGAGTACAACCATGAAACTGTGCTTGCGGTGTGTTTTCGCCATTCTTTTGGGCTTCATCGCCAACAGTCCCCTTGTCATGGCACAAAACTGCAACACTAAAATACCCGCCACATCTTCCACACAACGTTTTCACGACAATCAGGATGGCAGCATCACCGACCAACAAACCGGTCTACAATGGTCACGTTGCAGCCTAGGCCAACACTGGAAAGACGACACCTGCCAGAATGAAGCCCATGCCCTGCCCTATGCCGTCGTCGCACTGGTCGTAGAGGAAGGCTGGCGACTACCCAACGTCAGAGAGCTTAGTTCACTGATTGAGTTACGTTGTTCAAAGCCCGCAATCAATAACAAAATATTCCCTGTCACACTGTCTGCGGTCTACTGGACGGCAACCCGCTTCATCAATCGTGATGGTTATTTTTGGCAAGTGCATTTTTTGCACGGCGAGGCCATACCAGAGAAAGCAGATAATGTGGCGTATGTGCGTTGGGTACGAGACAGATAATTAGGTTGTTGGATTAAAGAATCCGTCTAATGCTCTCGCGTTGCATGAAACTCAATATCTGGCCAGCGTTCTTTAATCAACTCCAGGTTAATCCGGGTCGGTGCGATATAAGTCAAATTACCACCACCATCTAAGGCTAAGTTGTCACTCGCCTTGCGCTTGAAATCATCCAGCATTTTTTCATCGTCACACTCCACCCACCGCGCCGTGGCCACGTTAACATTTTCAAAACGACATTCCACCTTGTATTCATGTTGCAGGCGATGGGCAACCACATCAAACTGCAACACACCCACTGCACCGACAATAAGATCATTGTTATTCATGGGCCGAAACAATTGTGACGCACCCTCTTCACACAATTCTTGCAATCCTTTTTGCAAGGCTTTCATGCGCAACGGGTCCAGCAGGCGCGCACGTCGAAACAACTCTGGCGCAAAATGCGGTATACCAATGAATTTCAGCGCTTCGCCTTGTGTGAAGGTATCACCAATCTGAATACTGCCGTGATTATGTAAACCAATGATGTCACCCGAACAGGCATTTTCCACATGTTCACGGTCAGAGGCCATGAAGGTGATGGCGGTGGGGATTTTCACATCACGACCGATGCGCACATGTCTGACCTTCATGCCCTTACTGTAGGTGCCGGAGCAAATACGCAGGAAAGCGATGCGATCACGATGTTTGGGGTCCATATTGGCCTGAATCTTAAACACAAAGCCGGAAAATGTTGTTTCGTCTGACTTCACCTCACGGCTTTTACTCATGCGCGACGGTGGTGGTGGTGCAAAATTCACCAACGCATCCAGCAACTCCTGCACACCAAAGTTGTTGATGGCAGAACCAAAATACACCGGTGTGAGTTTACCGGCTAAAAAGGCATCAAGAGAAAATGCATGACTGGCACCCTGGACCAGTTCCACTTCTTCGCGAAACTCATCCATCATGGTGCCAAACAATTCGTCCAGGCGTGGATTATCCAGCCCTTCGATCACTTCACCTTCTTGTACCTTACCACCGTGAGTCGCGCTGAACAGGTGAATATTATCGCTGTACAGGTCGTACACCCCTTTGAAATTTTTACCCATGCCAATGGGCCAAGTCATGGGTGCGCACTGAATCTTCAGCACATCTTCCACCTCATCCAACAGGTCTAACGGATCACGGCCTTCACG
>QIGJ01000159.1 GCA_003229995.1 Gammaproteobacteria bacterium
AAAAATCACCATTTTGCTAAAATCGCTATTCTCGAACAGGCACCTAGTCCACTGTCAAGGCTATTTTGACAGGTTCAGTGGGTCTGTCAGTGCGAGCACTGGCAGGGAGGTATTAGACTCCGTTTCGCTCGGCAAACTCAGCGGCTTCCGCTGCAGCCGCTTCTGCTTCGGCAGCTTCTCGCGCCAAGCGCTCATCACTGGCCATTTTTTCCAGTATTTTGTCACTGATTTTACCTTCACCAATCTCACGCAGGGCGACAACAGTGGCTTTGTCATTTTCCCAATCCACCATTGCTTCCTTGCCGTTAACCAGTTGCCGGGCACGCTTGCTCGCCAACAACACCAGTTCAAAACGACTGTTGACGTTTTCCAGACAATCTTCAACGGTGACTCGTGCCATAATGCAAAACTCCTGAATGTGGACCGTAAAAAAACGAATCCTGATAATTTGAATGTGGTCCTCTACACCGTAAATACACCGCTCAACCGGTGAATTTCCACGAGGACGGAAAATTGTACAAAAACGCGCCCGGCTTTACCAGTTCTAAAACGATTCTGACAGGCCCGGGAAAAAACCGGCAAGCCGCATTACTCTCATTAATCGACTAATAAATCGACCAATAAATCCTGCAATTTTACACTCTGGCGTGCAATTTCCAGCCGTTGGCTGCTGATAACCGCCTGCAAATCCGCCACGGCGGTATCAAAATCGTTGTTCACCACCACATAATCAAACTCGTCGTAGTGCGACATTTCGGCTTCCGCATCCTGCATGCGTCGGGCAATAATGGCTTCGTCGTCCTGACCTCGCCCGGTGAGTCGTTCCCGCAACGTCGCTTTGGACGGCGGCAAAATAAAAATGCCCACGGCATCTGCAAAACGTGTACGTATCTGGCGAGCCCCCTGCCAGTCAATTTCCAGAATGACATCCTGTCCCGAAGCCAGTTGCGCCATCACTGCTGCTTGCGATGTGCCGTAGTAATGGTCAAACACCCGGGCATATTCCAGAAAATCTCCCTGGGAAATCATTTGTTCGAAAGCGCTTGCATCCACAAAATGATAATGCACACCGTTTTGCTCGCCAGAACGCATGACCCGCGTCGTATGAGACACCGACACCCCAATATCATCCGCATTCTCAAGCAATACCGTTAACAGACTCGTTTTACCCGCACCGGAAGGAGCCGAAACAATGTAAAGCGTGCCACTGGCACCCTGCTGCTGTGTCATGCAGATATCCTCCCAAAACATAAGTAGTCATGCATTACTGCGGCTAAATGTGAATTAAGCGCTAAAAACACGTTACTTTTAAAAAATCACCGGGTATTTAACGCTAGAGACACAAAGGACACAGCATTTTTGGTGTTTTTCGCTGCGTCGCTGTGAGCTCTGTGTTCATAACACACCATTTATCAATGCCACTCAACATCATTATCATTTCCCCCTGCGCTGGAACACTTGTCCTGGGAGCCTGTCCGAGAATGAAATGAAAAGTCTACTGCGAAAAATCCATTTTGGCCCATTTTTCTGATCATTCGATATTCTGAATTTGCTCCCGCATCTGCTCAATCAGCACCTTTAATTCTATTGAAACAGCCGTGGTATCGGTGTGTACCGACTTTGAACCCAGCGTATTCGCCTCCCGGTTCAGCTCTTGCATGAGAAAATCCAACCGCCGACCCACTGGCTCATCCTGGGCCAATACCCGCCGCACTTCGTCAACATGCACCTTGAGGCGTTCGATTTCTTCGTCCACATCCGCCTTGTTGAGCAGTAACACCACTTCCTGCTCCAGCCGTACCGGGTCCAGTTCACCCTGGATTTCCGCCAGCCGTTTCTCCAGCCGTTCACGTGTTGCCCGCAAAATCTCTGGCAAACGCTCTGTGACGGTCTTTACCTGCACATCAATGGCGGCGCAACGTGCCTCAATGACCGCTTTGAGTTTTTCACCCTCACGCGCCCGCGAATCCAGCAAATCTGCCAACGCAGTCTCCAGTAAAGCTTGAGCATCCGCAGCCAGTTGCTGAGTGTTTTTTTCTGACACCTTCAACACACCCGGCCACTGCAAGACCTCCAGGGCATTGATCGGAGCAGCACTGTATAACAATTGGTCAATTTCTCGGGTCACATGGGCCAGCGTCTCCACCAACGCCTTATCAATGTCCAATGGCAGCAGCTCATTGCCTGCCGACTGATCTCTGGTTTGAAAACGCAGAATAGCATCAATTTTTCCACGCTTGATTCGTTTAGCCACCTGCTCCCGGATTTTTGGCTCCAAAAAACGCAGATCTTCTGGCAAACGCAAATTGACTTCAGAAAATCGGTGATTGACCGATCTTAATTCCCAGACGAGGTGCCCATTTTCAGTATCGCCTTCCTGTCGGGAAAACGCCGTCATGCTGTAAATCATCTCCAGCTCCCAAAAGGTTGTGAACTGCAAATCAACGCGCAGTGTAACGCCAATTCGACATATGGAGAACCGGCCTTTGCAGCAAAGCACCGTGATCGACAAAAACGGTAATGTATTATGATTGAACCTGACACTGCCCTTCCTGCCGGTACAAAACTGGAACACTACTGTATTAACAGCACATTAAGTGCTGGCGGCTTCGGCATTGTGTATCTCGCCACTGATTTACAAAATAATCTGCAAATTGTCATCAAAGAATACATGCCCGTTAAACTGGCACAACGTCTACCCGATGGTTTTGTCATGCCACAGGGTGAACAACAACAGGAACACCACAACGAAGGCATGCGCCTGTTTTTGCAGGAAGCAACCGCGTTGATCAAACTCAAGCATCCCAATATTGTGCGCGTACTGAATTTTTTCCGCGCCAATGGCACCGTTTACATGGTGATGGAATATCGTCCCGGTAAAAATCTACAACGCTATATCAAAAGCCGTAACGGCAACCTCAGTGAGAATTTTTTACGCACTATTTTTCCACCGTTACTGGAAGGACTGCGAGTCGTTCATGAAACCGAATTTCTGCATCTGGACATCAAACCCGGCAACATTCATTTGTGTCCCGGCGGCATTCCACTGCTATTGGATTTTGGGGCAGTACATCCCCGCAATACCAGTCGTAAACTACAAATCACCCAAGTTGTCACCGCCGGATTTTCTCCCATGGAACAATACAATCTTGGCGGCTACATCGGACCCTGGACCGATATCTATGCCATTGGAGCTTCCATGCGTGCCTGTATCGAAGGTAGTGCACCCATGTCGGCTAAAGACCGAAATGAAAAAGACAAAATGAAACCTGCCGTCCATGCTTTTAAACGGCGTTACTCCGCCAGTCTTTTGCAGGCGATGGATTGGGCCATGGAAATGGACCCGCTGTTACGTCCACAAACCGTTGACGAATTTCTTGATGCGATAAATCAACAGGACAATAAAGATGACAACCTGCTGGGTAAAATTGTCGATACTTTAACCCGACCACTCTGACCCGACCACTCTGACATGAAATATCAACTCGCCAAAACCTCTCGCCTCGGCAATCGTGTTGTTAACGAAGATCGTATCGGTGTTGTGGAACACAACAATACCGTATTACTGATTCTGGCAGATGGCATGGGTGGATATCGTGGTGGGCAAATTGCTTCCAAGGCTATGGTCAATCGCATGTTGCGACAATTTAAACGCAGCAAATTACCGACTGCCGATCCCGTTGCCTTTCTTAAAGACCTGATCATCGACGCCCATCTCGCCGTACTGCGCGCAGGCAATGAACAATACCCACCCATTGAACCACGTACCACCTGTGTGGTGTGCCTGATTCAGAAAGGCAATGCTTGGTGGGCGCATGTGGGTGATAGTCGCCTGTATCTTTTCCGTGGCGGCAAACCCTTTGTGCGCACAGTTGATCATTCAAAAATCGAAGAATTGCGTCGCAAAGGCAAACTCAGCAAAGAAGAAATGGATAAACATCCACAACGACATCTGGTTACACGTTGCGTGGGTTACCAGAAACATCCACCCATCCCCACAGTAAGCGACAAAATGCCATTAGAAAAATACGACATGTTATTACTGTGCAGTGATGGCTTGTGGGGGCCACTCACAAAAGAAAATATTGCAGACACATTAACCCAGAACCCACTGGCCGAAGCGGTTGAACGCATTGCTTATCAGGCCGAATTTCGCAGCTACCCGGGAGCGGACAACATTAGCGTGATTACCCTGCGCTGGATTTCCAATGAAACAGACAAAACTGAAGAAATACCAAAAAAAGATATGCCGGATGAATTAACACAAACCATCTCGATAGTGCCATGAACAAACTCAATCCTTGATTGTACTCATTTTTAATGAGAACTCTAAAATGTGGATTAAGCGCTAAAAGCACGGTAACTTTTAAAAGTAGCGTATTTTTAGCGCTTAGGAATGGGCACCCAATAACTTCCCGGTTTAAGGTTATCACTGTTTCAAAATAGTTTTATGCAAAAATCCCATCAGATTAACCCCCGTTCAGCAAACGACACAGCAGCTCCATCGCCCACTACCACATGATCCAGCACCCGTACATCCACTAGCGCCAGTGCATCGGTTAATTGTCTGGTCACCTGTTTGTCTGCCATACTGGGCTCCGCCACGCCAGATGGATGATTGTGCGCAAAAATCACTGCCGCTGCATTATGTCCTAACGCCGGGATGCACATTCGCACCATTGATGCTGCCCCGAAACAGCTCTTCAAACTGAATCACCCGATGACGGTTATCGAGATATAAACAGGAAAAGACTTCAAACGAATAATCTCGCAAACGTGCTGTCAGAAAGTTTTGTGTTTGCTGCGGGTTTTCCAACACACTGCCACGCTGTAAGGTCTCGGAAAAATGTCGGCGTGTCATTTCCACCGAAGCCTGCAAATGTGCAAACTTTGCCTTACCCAGGCCTGGAGCCTCACAAAATTGTTGCTGATTCGCATTTAACAACGCACGCAAACTGCCAAAGCGACTCAACAAATCACGCGCCAGATCCACCGCCGTTTTGCCGGGGATACCCGTGCGCAAAAATATCGCCAGCAATTCTGCATCTGACAGCGTTGCGGCACCACGTTTCAATAATTTTTCCCGAGGGCGCTCCTCCACAGGCCAGTCCATAATCTTCATCAT
>QIGJ01000088.1 GCA_003229995.1 Gammaproteobacteria bacterium
AAGGCAACTTCTTTGCCAACACGACCAGCGACACACCAAACGGTAACCCCATACGCAACAAATGTCGCTCACTGGCAAACAATGCTGCCAGTAGGGTATTGACCGGTGCGGGTGGCAAGCTTAATTCGGCACCGGCGTCTCTATCCGCCTCTCTACTTGGAAAACAGCGACGCAACAAGCGTACCGCTGCCGCAACGGGAAACAACCAAGTATTGCAATAACTTAACGTTATGATCTCGTAGCCCGTCGTTTCCAACAACTGTCGCAGGCCTTTGGCGCGATAACGTCGCTGATGGTGATGCGCCACATCATGCGCCCCCCATAAAAAGGGAAAAGCCGGTACGGTGATTAACAGTCGTCCTGCGGGTGCCAATAACCTGTTGACCGTTTCCAGTGTGGCACGGTCATCGTCAATATGCTCAAGCACATCCAACAGGGTCACACAATGAAATACCCCGGCATCCAATGGCAGTCCATTCGGTAATTTACCACGCACAACGGGAGCAAGTCCTCGTTCCCGCGCCAGTTGTGCCGCGTGCTCATCCAGCTCTGCTCCCACCACCTGCCCGAATGCCGACAACATAGCGAAATTGCCACCGGTACCACAGCCGAGGTCGAGCATACGCGCACCTTCAGGCAAACTGCTACTTTGCAATAACGATGCAACAATGGCACGCCGCCCCACGAACCACCAGTGGCGATCTTCCAGGTCGCGCATTTGACGGTAAAGTTCAGCCTCCATGTTTAATGATTTTTCCTTCGGTCATCACGCACAAATACCACGCCTTTGGCATCACGATATGCCAGTAACCACTCTGGTCGAGCACGTAAATAGTCCAGCAATTTGTAACGTTGCGGATCATAACGACCATGATACGGCATCATCACCAGTTGAAAATTTTCGTGTTCAAACCACTGTATACCGGGTGGTGTTGCCCACAAAATATTGGTGTACGGCGGGAAACGTTTTTCATCCAGCATACGACCATCGATGTACGGAATAACCTGTGGTGTTAATCGCCACAGCAAATAACCACCCCACTCCATGTTATTGAATGTCCGTCCGCGTAAATTGTTTTCCTGTACAAAATTCGCCATTTCCACCGGATAAATTTCCTGGTAAAAACCGCCGCGAAAAACCGTGCCACGCAACAGACTCACAATGAGCAACCCAAACAATGAAAACAACAATACACCCTGACCGATACGTATGATGTTCTGTTTCAGTTCTGGCAGGTTTTTAAGTTTGTCCTGCACACCCCAGGCAATATAAGGCGCGCACAGAAAAATAAAAAACACAAAATACCGAAACGATGAAGCACTGATTGCACCCAGAAAAACCGTACTTGCCAAATACTGCCACTGCCTACGCTGAAACATCGACATCACCGCAACCAGCGCCACACCATAAAAAACAACCACCCAGACCTGCTGCCAGATATAACCCAGCGTATAAAGCTGAAATGCGCTGGTATATTCCGAAGTCCGTGCCTGCAACACACTGCCTTCGAGTTCCAGTAAATACCAATAAGTTTGCAGGCCGTTGGGCGTCAGCAACGAAGCCAACACCACTGCGCCCGTCGCCAATAACCACAGACGTTTTTCATGCCATTTTTCATTCCACCCGGCCTTTGCATCAAACAACCTGAGCAGTGTCCATAACCCCAACAGGGCGACACCCAGCAATACGCCACCATGACTGTTTGCCCACAACACTGTAATCACCGGCAGAGCAAACAACCAGCGTCGGTTTTTTTCCGCCAGATCAATGGCCACAAAAAACAGCGCCGCAAATAAAAATGACAACAACTGCGGGCGCTCGCCACCAAAGTTTCCGGCGTTCAGCCCCACCAGAATCAACACCAGCCACAGTGCCAGTGACCCGACAGCCAACTGACGACAACGCCACCACACCAGAGCCACACAAGCCAGCAATACCAATACCCGGAAGGCGACCACAGCATTCACACCACCGGCATCAAACACCGTAAAGAGCACCACCTGCCCCAGCCACTGACCTTTAAGCACGGTATCGTTGCGCACGACATCAGTGGATGGAAACACACCAAAAGGATCAGTATCCGGAATGCCGTTTTGCAGAATTTCACGGCCGCTGGCGATGTGCCACCAGAAATCGCTGTCCCACAAAGGCACGGCAAAATAACCGGCGCAGACCAGTAAAAACAGTAGCAATGAGAAAATGTGCAGCAGGAAATCAGGATTATTCCTGTGCCTGACGGGTTGGCATTGTTCAGTAATACTGATTTCTCCATCAACGATCTGATATCCACGACAGTCTGTTATTGTAACCCTATTCTTCATGGGATCAGCAGCTGTGACACCTAGATCCTGCAAGTGATCGTGCTTGCGCAGTGCAAGATATTGATTCGTAGAGTGAATGACAACGATTACCGAAACGTTTCATCTCACTCTACGGATCAAGAGCTTGTGCTGAGTGAGTGCGAGCGCTTGCAGGATCTAGGTGATATTTAAACGGATCATTATTGGCTTCCATCAGGACGAGCACGATGACTGGGTGGCAGATCTGGCCTGCGGCCACACTCAGCATGTACGGCACCGGCCACCCTGGCAGCTGCGCCCCTGGGTAACCAGTATCGAGGGACGGGCACGTCATTTGGGGCAAACTCTGCTCTGTCGGAAATGCATGGAGAATAAGTAGTAATGCC
>QIGJ01000338.1 GCA_003229995.1 Gammaproteobacteria bacterium
CAGCCCGTCGTGCATTTTGATTTGATGCTCGATGACATGGATATTGATCGTTATCTGCCGCCAGCCACTGCGCCATCGCCACCGAGCACCGCAGCTACGGTCGTGGAAAGCCCCCAATTACCGTTAGACCTGTTGCGTGGGCTGGATGTGAAAGGTGAATTCCGCGCGGGTAAAATCAAGCTGGCCAATGCCCGCTTGGCAGACATCGTGTTGGGCATGACCGCCAACGGTGGAATCATTCAATTGTTGCCGTTACAGGCTGACTTGTATAAGGGGCAATATCGCGGATATGTGGTATTTGATGTACGCGAAGACATACCCAAAATTTCCGTCAACGAAAAAATCAGTGCTGTACAGGTTGGGCCATTGCTGAAAGATGTGTTGGGGGATGACAAGGTTTCTGGTACTGTTAATCTGACCGCGAAAATGACCACTGTTGGCATTACGCCCGAAGTTATTAGCAAAAACCTGAATGGCACAGCGAATTTTGATTTTAGTGATGGCGCGGTAAAAGGTGTCAATCTCGGCCAGATAATCCGTGAAGCCTACGCGAAAATCAAAAAGAAACCGGCCCCTGAAAAAACCGACAATCAAACGGATTTTGCACAGATGTCTGGTAGTGTGACGATTCGTAACGGTGTCGTGGATAACCAGGATTTGCAGATCAAATCACCCATGCTGCGTGTGGCGGGCAAGGGGCGTGTGGATTTACCCAAACAGCATATTGATTATCTGCTGAATACTTCCATTGTGGAAACCGATCAGGGGCAGGGAGGCAAGGATGTCTCGGCACTGAAAGCACTGACCATTCCTATCAAGGTAAGTGGTACGTTTACTGAGCCGAAATTTAAACTGAACCTTGCTCCGGTACTGAAAGCCAAGGCAAAAACAGAGATTAAACGTCAAAAAGAAAAACTTAAAAAAAAGGTCGATAAAAAACTGAAAGAAGAAAAGGCCAGGGCAAAAAAGAAAGCGGAGAAAAAATTAAAAGAAAAACTTGAAGGGTTATTTCGCTAGTGTCAAAAACAGCGTCAAAAAGCCGGTCTTTTTCCCGATCCGTATTAATGTGGTTTGATGCACATGGTCGAAAGCATTTGCCTTGGCAACAGGATCGTTCGCCGTACCGGGTATGGGTATCAGAAATCATGTTGCAACAGACACAAGTGGTAACGGCGATTCCTTATTTTGAGGCATTTATGGCACGTTTTCCACAGCTGCATGATTTGGCCGATGCGGCATTGGACGATGTGTTGGGGCGCTGGTCGGGGTTGGGTTATTACGCTCGTGCACGGAATTTACACAAAGCGGCACAGATGGTGCATGATCAACATGATGGCGTTTTTCCCATAAATTTTGTTGACGTGCTGGCATTGCCGGGCATTGGCCGTTCCACTGCCGGGGCGATTTTGTCACTGGCGCTGAATCAACATCACGCCATACTGGACGGTAATGTGAAACGTGTATTGGCACGGGTATTTGCAGTCGATGGCTGGCCGGGAAAAACAGCGGTGGCCGAATTATTGTGGCAGCACAGCGAGCGGTTGACACCCAAAAAACGTGTGGCTGATTTTAATCAGGCAATGATGGACTTGGGCGCGGGTATTTGCACGCGGTCCCGGCCGCGATGTGAAGCTTGCCCGTTACAAGGGGATTGTGTTGCTTTTTCTGAGCAGCGACAAACAGACTACCCCGGTAAAAAACCCAAAAAAACAATACCGGTGCGAGAGACACAAATGCTGTTGTTGAGCAATGCGAAAAACGAAGTGTTATTGCAACGTCGTCCGCCTGTGGGTATTTGGGGAGGTCTGTTGAGCCTGCCGGAAGTACCGGTGGATAACGATATATCGCAATGGTGTGAAAAGTATCTGGGTTTTACCATTAAGGAACAACATCGCTGGCCAGTGACACGACACACCTTCAGTCATTTTCACCTGGATATCAGCCCGGTATTGATTACGCCAATGAATAATGCAGGCCATAAAGCCCACACAATGTCAGTGATGGAAGGCTCGGAATGGGTCTGGTATAAAGGCTGCACTGATGTTGGTGGGTTGCCTGCACCGGTTGCGCGGCTATTGGCGAAAATGAAGGAAATTTCGGTTTAACGAATTTCCAAAAATTGAATCAGTAAAGTAAGGAAGTGATAATGAGTAAAATGGTTAACTGCGTCAAATTGGGTAAAGAAGCCGAAGGGTTGGATCGTGCACCGTTGCCGGGTGATATCGGTCAGCGTATTTTAAACAATGTGTCAAAAGAAGGCTGGAAGCTATGGATGCAACATCAAACGATTTTAATCAATGAAAACCGTTTGTCATTGATTGATCCGAAAGCCCGTGAGTTTCTGGAGACTCGGTGATGGCAGTGAAGTTCCTGAAGGGTTTACGCCACCACCGGCATAGATTGTTATTGATATACCCATGGCGATTGAGGTTTAGGTGTACGTCATATTTGTTTCATGACAAGGCGAAATGACGCGTAATAGTCGCTCTATTGCAAGGAGTTTCAACGCAGCCATGGAGCAAATAGGGCGCACACTGAACCTCTAAATCTCAAACGCTACGGATAATGACTCCATGTATTCAACGTCATCCATCTTGCTTGTTTATCGTTCCGTCCGATCCTCTTTCCAGTTTTTGTTGCAGGCGTTGCAGTGCTTCCTGAGTCTGGCGCAGTTC
>QIGJ01000136.1 GCA_003229995.1 Gammaproteobacteria bacterium
TACACGGATTTACACCAGATAGCACTTACGATGGTGGCATTTTGTAACAGAAAAGGATATTTCGCGACTAATGGATGTCAATTGGCAACGATATCTATTGATAAAATAAAAACTGATGGGGAATCAAATGAAAAAAGCGCTTAACACTCGTAGCCTAGTGGTATTGGTTGTTATCTTGCTGATTGCGGCCTTTTTTGTATTTGACCTCGGTCAGTATTTGACGCTGGACTATCTCAAATCCCAGCGGCAGTCTTTTCTCGATTTTTATGCACAAAACCGTTTCGCCACGCTGGCGATCTATTTTGCCATTTACGTTGCCGTTGCGGCGCTATCATTGCCAGGAGCAGCGGTGATGACCCTGGCTGGCGGTGCCGTGTTTGGTTTGGCCACAGGATTATTGCTGATTTCGTTTGCCAGCACCATTGGTGCCACCCTTGCCTTTATGATTTCACGCTTTGTCTTACGCGACACCGTGCAAAACCGTTTCAAGGAAAAACTGAAAGCAATCAATGCCGGTGTGGAAAAAGAAGGCGATTTTTATCTGTTCACCCTGCGATTAATTCCGCTGTTTCCCTTTTTTGTGATTAATCTGGTCATGGGCCTGACGCCAATGAAGACCTGGCGTTTTTATCTGGTCAGCCAGATTGGCATGTTGCCAGGCACGGCCGTATTCGTGAATGCGGGCAGTCAATTAGGCGCACTGGAATCACTGTCGGGTATTTTATCACCTGGACTGATTTTGTCTTTTGCGTTATTGGGCATCTTTCCTCTGTTGGCAAAAAAACTGGTGAGTTTTATCAAATCACGCAAGGTTCTCAAACAATACTCAAAACCAACATCGTTTGATTACAACATTGTCGTCATCGGTGGTGGCTCGGCAGGTCTGGTATCGGCCTACATTGCAGCAGCGGTGAAAGCCAAAGTGTTGTTGATTGAAAAACATAAAATGGGTGGAGATTGTCTCAACACCGGTTGCGTGCCCAGCAAAGCGCTGATTCGTTCCGCAAAAATGCTGCACTACGCAAAACGTGCCGAGGATTTTGGTTTTAAAACAACCACTGTCGAATTTGAATTTTCTGAAGTGATGGAACGTGTACAGCGCGTCATCAAACAAATAGAACCCCACGATTCTGTAGAACGCTACACCGAGTTGGGTGTGGAAGTGATGCAAAGCAAAGCCAAAATCATTTCGCCCTACGAAGTGGAAGTGGAAGGAAAAACTGTCACCGCAAAAAACATTGTTGTCGCCACGGGAGCGCGACCAGCAGTGCCACCGATACCAGGATTACAAGAGGTAGGCTATCTCACCTCGGACACGGTATGGGATTTGCGTGAATGCCCTCGCCGACTGGTGGTACTGGGCGGAGGCCCCATTGGTTGTGAATTGGCACAAAGTTTTCAACGTCTGGGCAGTGAAGTCTTTTTGATTCAGCGCGGCACGCAATTGTTGCCCCGTGAAGATGTGGAAGTCGCAGAAATGGTGGAAGCCCGTTTCCGTGAAGATGGTGTGCATGTACTCACAGGTCATGCGGCACAACGTTTTGAAATATCGGATGGGCAGCATGTGCTAATCTGCGAACATAAGGGCACAGAAGTGCGTATCGAATTCGATCAGCTTTTGCTTGCCCTGGGGCGCAAGGCTAATGTGCAGGGTTTCGGTCTTGAGGATCTGAACGTGAAAATTGCACCGCAAGGCACTGTTGAAGCCGACGAATTTTTGCGCACCAACTACCCGAACATTTATGTCTGTGGTGACGTAACTGGACCCTATCAATTTACGCACACGGCCGCGCATCAGGCATGGTACGTGGCGGTCAATGCCTTGTTCAGTCCGTTTAAAAGTTTTCGTGTGGATTATTCCGTGATTCCCTGGGCGACATTTACTGACCCAGAAGTCGCGCGTGTAGGCCTCAATGAACTGGACGCGAAAGAAAAAGACATCGCTTACGAAGTCAGCACCTATGGCATCGATGACCTGGATCGTGCCATTGCCGACAGCGAAGCGCACGGACTGGTGAAAGTGTTAACCGTACCGGGCAAGGATAAAATTCTTGGGGTGACCATTGTCGGCAACCATGCTGGTGATCTGATTGCCGAGTTTGTCATGGCCATGAAACATGGCCTGGGGTTAAACAAGATTCTTGGCACGATCCACATTTATCCCACCATGGCTGAATCCAATAAATATGTGGCAGGCGTATGGAAACGGCAACATAAACCGGAAGCCCTGTTACGTTGGGTGGAACGTTTTCATGCTTGGCAACGCGGCGGCAGTTAATGGCTGTTTTTAAAGACCGTTTACGGGAAAGTGTGTTTATAATTATCTCAATCGCCACGAGCATAGGGTTGAGTCAGATTTTTATTTGATGGGTGTTCTATTACTCCTACTCCTGGATTATTTTGTGCGTAGAGTTCCTGGAATGCCGTAGTATGTTGTATTATTTATCCGGCACAGGTCGGGAAGCAACACCCCGATATTCTACATCATCACAACGCAAGGAAAGAAATGTCTCGGCAGGCTTGTCATATGCT
>QIGJ01000019.1 GCA_003229995.1 Gammaproteobacteria bacterium
GTCTTGCTGCTGGCCGTTTTGTTTATCTAGGTCTGCGGATCGAAGAATAAATAAATGAAAAAATATTTAACAAAATTGATCGTTTAAACGCAGCAATGCAACCACTTTTTAACAACAATCCCCAAAAAAGAGTAGACCCTCTGAACAAGATTAATCTTAAACAACAAAGGAGCACAATAACGATGAGAGTAAAGAAACAACCCATGACGGGCCAGGCATTGATCGCCCTCACTGTTGTCGGCACGTTGTCAGCATGTGGCGGTGGTAATAATGACAATCCTCCTGTTTCCAGTGGAAGCTCACTAACCCCAGTACAGATCGATGCCACAGCGGGTGGCTTTGGCACGGCAACCGATGACCCTGCCAACAAGTACACCTATTTCCATTTCAAAACCGGCGAGGTGGTTGCACTGACCGATGCTCAGGCGGACACCTCAACTGATTGGCATACTCAACTGATTGGCATATTGCCTTCAAACGCACTGCGATTAAACTCAATGGCGGAGCCTCCGGGCCCGGGTCGGTGCGCGGTGCTCTGGCCGATACTCAGGGCGATTTTTACGATACCGCGACCGATGCCCCCAATAATTCGGTGTTTCTCAATGCCACCGCTAATAGCGAGCTAGCGGCGTTTAATGCCGTCACCAGCACCGTCGGTCTCTCTTTTGCGGAGGATCGCAATATCCCTTACATCAAAGGTGATGGCACTGATGCTGGCTGGTGGCTCTATAACGGACCACCCGCTCACACCGTTTCAGCCAACCCGGATCAATGGTGGCTGATCAAGTCAGCGACGGCGGACAGCTACGCCAAATTCAATGTCACTACTATCGTGCAAGCCAGTCGCGATATCACATTAAACCTGTTCATCCAAAGTAAGGCAGATAATACATTTTCAACTGTGGCAAGCCCATGGACAGCTGCCATCGGCAGCGCTGGCGGCAGCAAGTGCTTTGATATCGACAGCGCAGCGGAAGTGGATTGCACCACAATCGACTGGGATATCAAGATAGAGGTCACCGGTCAGGCCTGGAATATCTGGACCAACGGGGGTGTTTCCGGCCGCGGCGACGGAGGTGCATTCGGTCCATTTAATACCGCCGATATTGCCGACTATATCAATGGCCAAAACAGCCCCGGCGGTACTAATATCACCGGAATGTACGAGCAGGACAGCTCCAGTGGACTTTTCAAGGATAACACCTGGTACGCCTACAACCTTGAAGGTAACAGCAAGTTGTGGCCGAATTACCGCGTTTATGCTATCGATACCGGTGCCGGTTTCTACAAAGCACAGCTTCTCAGCTACTACGATCAAGCCGGTGTCAGTGGCAACCATACCCTCCGTTATGCGCCACTTGCAGAAGCAAACCTTTCCAGCACTGTCACTGTCGCATTGACTGAATGGGCCGTCATACCTAACAAAAGCACGGTCAATGCTGGCTCGGTAACTTTCAACGCCATCAATAGCGGCCCGGTTGATGTCCATGAGTTGGTGATGATCAAAACCGATCTTGCACCTGACAGTTTACCGATAGATGACAACGGCAACGTCGATACAAACGATGCAGGCATCATTCTTATCGGCGAGATCGAAGATATTGCAGTGGGTGCAAACGCCCAAGCCACTTTTGACCTTGAACCTGGTCATTATGTGTTGATTTGCAATATCTGGGATGCGGGTGAGCAAGAAGCGCACTATGCCGAGGGCATGCGTGTCGCCTTTACTGTGCAATAAAGGTTTTGTCCCGGCTCCCCATCTCTCAAGCGGACTCCATCACCCTCCCCGGTGGAGGCCGTCCTTCAAACACGTATCTTGCGTGTGGAGAGTCGGGCATTTTATTGATGAAAACACAAGGAAACAGAAAATGAACATTGCTCAAATTGAACTATTGATGTACCATCAGGTCTGTTACTGCCGCCTGTGTTGGTGGTCATCATTCTGCTGTTTTTCTACGCCTTTTTCATTCTCGGTTGTTTTGCCGCCCAGCATTTACAAAGACTGCGTAATATTCATGATTATCATCAGGCGATTCGTTCATTGAGCGATGCCAAACCTATCTTACGCCCTCGCCCCGTGAAAGGGTATCGGCTTTTCAGTCACTACCAGAGTAACAACAGCAAGACGACAACAGATCTTGAAGTCTTTGCCCTTAAACAACTCGAAAAACAACGCATCGTCACCCGCATTGCACCCATGCTGGGGTTAGTCGCCACCATGATCCCCATGGGACCGGCATTGAAGGCTTTGGCCGACGGTAATATTCAAGGCATTAGTGAAAACCTCGTTATCGCCTTTGCCGCCGTGATTTTTGGTCTTATGACCGCCTCCATTACCTTCTGGACAGCCAGCGTTAAAAAGCGCTGGTTTGTGAGTGAGCTGAATGATCTGCAAACGTATTTGACCAAAAAAGAGGTGAAAATATGAAACTGCTTCTGGATGAAGACGAAGCACTCAATCCCATGCTTTCCGTGGCTAATTTGGTGGACGTATTTTTAGTCGTCATTGCGGCGTTGCTCATTGCCATTGCCCAAAACCCACTCAATCCCTTTACTGCCGAAAATATCATCGTTATTAAAAATGCAGGGCAACCCAATATGGAAATGATGATCAAAGATGGCGAGAAAATTGAACATTATAAATCCAATGGTCAAATCGGTCAGGGTGAAGGTTCGCGTGCGGGTGTTGCTTATCGCATGAAGGATGGATCGATGATTTATGTGCCAGAAAATAAAAAGAAATAACACAATGTCATTAAGTTAGGAATCGGCACTATCCAGATGCCTTTACGTTATTGAAATTGAGCATTGAGAGATAAATTATGTATTTGAAAAAAATATTGTTAATGATACTACTGGTAATTACCACAACGATTTGGCAACCCGTCCAGAGTACGACAAAAAACATTGAACATTCTATTCTGATTTTAGCGACAAATCATGTCACCGAAGGCAAGTTGGAATTGTTCCATCGTCTTGCTTTGGAACAACAAAAATTTAAGGTGGATTACAAATACCTTCGTTCTCTGGAAGAAGGAAAGTCACTCACAGATCTGGTGGCTCCCTATGATTTGATCATCTTCGACTCCGTTAGTGGCAAAGAAGCAAAAAAAGATTACGCGCACTTCGAAGCATTAGTACAAGCTGATGCAACACGCCGCTTTCTACCGATAAAACTGACCTTAGAAACCAGGCTTCGTAAAGGGTTTTCTTCTACCCAAACCCAAACACTGTTTGACTACTATTACAACGGTGGCGAAGAAAACCTGCGCCGCATGCTCATATTTCTTGAAAATGAAATACTCGAAAATAAATTGTCTGAATCCGACAGTGAACAAGCCTTGCCACCCATTATTTTTCCCAAACTCGGCATTTATCATCCTGCGTATGAAAAAACAGTGTTCGATAATGTACCCGATTATCGGGCATGGAAAGATGCCAAAGACAATACGCCAATGATTGGTATTGCCATGTCTCGTGAAACTATCGCTGCTGATGAAACAATGATTATCGATGCATTGATTAAAGCTATCGAAAATCGAGGTGGTATTGCCGTGCCATTTTATTATCCGGGTTATGGCCAAAGTGAATATATCAACCTGTTAAGTCCTAACGGAAAGGTGGCAGTAGATAACATCATCAACACCCGCATCATTCATTGGGCGAAAAAACGCCGCACTGAGTATGAAAAACTGGGTGTCCCTGTATTGCAGGTTTTGCCTTATACCAAAGGTGACCAATCAAAATGGGAATCTGATCAGGCAGGCATTCCAGCGCAGCTGACTCCTTTTTATCTCACCATGCCGGAGATTGCGGGTGCCATCGATCCCATGGTTATTTCCGCCCGTACAGAAAATAAAAAACAGACACCAATCGACTACCAACTTGAAAACGTTGTTAACAAAGCATTGAAAATTTCCGCATTGAAACACAAAACCAATGCGCATAAAAAAGTGGCTATCATGTTTTATAACTATCCCGCCGGAGAGAAGAATGCTAGCGCTTCTTTTCTTAACGTGCCGACCAGTCTCGCGTCTATTTATAAATCACTTAACGAAGCAGATTACACCGTTTCAGTACAACAAGAACAATGGTTTATCAAAAAAACCGGTGAGACCGTTTCACCGTGAACTGTCCTACACTAAATTACCAGAATTAGGTTCCATCTATGGTGCCGGTGGTTTATTGCCAATGGCTACCTACAAAAAATGGTATGGCACTTTGCCACAATCCGTACGCAACGAGATAGAAACACAATGGGGGGCACCCGAAAAAAGCTTTACCGTGGCAAAAATCAATGGCAAGTTGCAATTCATTATCCCTCGCATCATTTCCGGTAACGTGATGGTATTGCC
>QIGJ01000300.1 GCA_003229995.1 Gammaproteobacteria bacterium
GTGGGAAACTTTCCCAAAGGTATTCCGACACAGGTCAGCATGATTGATGAACTGAAAAATAATCTTGCACCATTAATCAATAACGACAACAGTATTGATGCGCATTTACAAAAAGCTTGGCAGGCTTTGCATCACCTTTCCATCACTACCCAGGCAGAAAACAAACGGTAAGGAATAGAAATTGAATAACTTATTCAATGTCCATTCCTAAACTTTCACTTTCTGTATCAGCGTCAATGAGGCGTTGTGAAAACCCGATGGCGAATTTATATATCGCTTTCACCCTCGGTACGGGATACGCTTATCATCATAACTACCGCATTGGATGAATTGTGTTCAGTCACACATTTCCAGAGAATAAAAAAATAAAAAATGCCAGACACACTATTATTTAACAATAAAATCAATGAGTTATATCTTACATTTCGTCACATTTCGCAAGAAAGGATATTTCCAGTATTGGCAATCACTTAACGGCTGTACAACAAAACACCACTAAAACCGACGCCGTGCTTGACAGTGTTGTCAGTGCATATTCTGGTGCGTGGTGCCCATCAGGTTTTTATCACTGCTGCCACTATTCATAAACTCAAGTAAGATAAACTATAATAAACACAAGCAATTCGTAAAAAAACCATATTTATCAAACAGGTCTGTCATGATAAAAAAAGTGCTCATCGCTAATCGTGGTGAAATTGCGGTACGTATTGCCCGCGCCTGCACCGAGCTCGGTATCCAGTCTGTCGCCATTTACACAGATGCTGATCGTTATTCCCTGCATGTAAAAAAGACGGATGAGGCTTACAATCTTGGTCCTGATTCTGTTTCCGGTTATCTGAATGTACATCGCATCGTTAATCTGGCCACAGCCACCGGTTGTGATGCCTTGCACCCCGGCTATGGCTTCCTTTCGGAAAACCCTTTGCTCGCCGAGGCCTGCGAAAAACGCGGTATTCATTTTATCGGCCCTAGTGCTGCAATAATCCGCCAGCTGGGTGACAAACTGCAAGCCCGCGCCGCAATGACCAAAGCCGGGATACCCGTAACCCCCGGTAGCGAAGACAATGTGGAATCCGTAGAGGAAGCGCTGACCGTTGCCGGAAAAATCGGCTATCCCGTCATGTTGAAAGCCACTAATGGTGGCGGTGGTCGGGGTATCAGGCGCTGTGCGGATGCGGATGAGCTTAATCGTAGTTATGACCGGGTGGTGTCTGAAGTCAGTAAAACCTTTGGCAATGCTGAAGTATTCCTGGAAAAATGCATCGATAATCCCCGTCACATCGAAGTGCAAATACTGGGCGACCAACATGGCAAGGTGATCCACCTGTTTGAGCGAGACTGTTCCATTCAACGCCGCCATCAAAAACTCATCGAAATCGCGCCGTCACCACAGATCAGCGAAGAACAACGCAAATACATCGGCAAGCTGGCAGTGACTGCGGCCAAATCTGTCGGCTATACCAACGCGGGCACCGTTGAATTTCTATTGGCTGAAGATGACACCTTTTATTTCATGGAAGTTAACACCCGCCTGCAAGTGGAGCACACCATTACCGAACAGATCACCGGTATCGATATCGTGCAGGAGCAGATTCGCATCGCTGCCGGCCTGAAATTGCGCTATAAGCAGCGTGATGTAAAACGCCGTGGGTATGCCATGGAATTCCGCATCAATGCCGAAGACCCAAAAAATGATTTTCTGCCCAGTTTCGGTCGTGTGACCCGGTATTATGCCCCCGGTGGTCCCGGCGTGCGCACCGATGCCGCTATTTACACCGGTTATGAAATTCCACCCTATTATGACTCCATGTGCGCCAAACTCATTGTCTGGGCGCTGGACTGGGATTCATTGATTGACCGTGCCAATCGTGCGCTGAAAGACATCGGTGTGTATGGCGTTAAAACCACCATTCCGTATCAATTGGAAATTTTGAAATCACCGCACTTTCAATCGGGCAAGTTCGACACGTCTTTTGTCGAATCTCACCCGGAGTTAATCAATTATTCTGTACACCGTTCATCACACCAGCTGGCCGCCGCATTAGGTGCCGCAATGGCTGCACATATGGGGCTGTAATCAACATTCAAAATAACCGTTTTCTTTATAACCCCCCCACTGTAAAACCCACCACTGACTCACAGGGAAACCCATGTCAAAAGTTTACATTACCGATACCATTCTGCGCGACGCGCACCAGTCATTATTGGCCACACGCATGCGTACCGAAGACATGCTGCCTATTTGTGACAAACTGGATGCCATTGGCTTTTGGTCGCTGGAAATGTGGGGCGGTGCCACTTTTGATGCCTGCATTCGTTTTCTGAAAGAAGACCCTTGGGAGCGTCTGCGTCAATTACGCGAAGCCCTGCCCAACACACGATTACAAATGTTATTGCGCGGACAAAATCTGCTGGGCTATCGCCACTACTCCGATGATGTGGTACGCGCCTTTATAGACCGCGCCGCGAAAAACGGCATTGATGTGTTTCGTATTTTTGATGCACTCAATGACGTGCGTAATTTACAGGTTTCCATTGAAGCGGTAAAAAAAGCCAATAAACATGTCCAGGGTGCAATCAGTTATACCATCAGCCCGGTGCATTCCACCGTGCAATATGTTGAAATGGCCATCACCCTGCAAAAAATGGGCTGCGACAGCATCGCCATTAAAGACATGGCGGGTTTGTTGACACCCGCAGCCACCGCTGAGCTGGTGAAAGCATTGGTGTCCCCGTACACCTGCACTCACATGCCACCGCCGGACTGGCCAGTATGTGTCAACTGAAAGCCATCGAAAATGGTTGTCGTCATATCGACACCGCCATCTCCTCACTGTCCGGCGGCACCAGTCACCCTCCCACGGAAAGTATGGTCGCCGCATTGCGTGACACCGAATATGACAGCAAACTGGATTTATCGGCCTTGCAGGACATCGGTTTTTATTTTCACGAAATACGAAAAAAATATCATCAGTTTGAAAGTGAATTCACCGGACTCGACACCCGCGTGCAAAACAATCAGGTACCTGGCGGGATGATTTCCAACCTCTCCAACCAGCTCAAGGATCAGGGCGCACTGGAACACATGAACGCCGTACTGGAAGAAATTCCCCGCGTACGCACCGACCTGGGTTACCCACCATTGGTCACACCCACCTCACAAATTGTTGGCACCCAGGCATTGCTTAACGTACTTTCTGAATCCCGCTACCAAACCATCACCAACGAGGTAAAACTCTACCTGCAAGGCAAATACGGTAAACCGCCAGCGGAAGTCAATACCAATGTACGTCGGCAGGCAATTGGAAATGAAAGTGTGATCACCTGTCGCCCTGCGGATTTGCTAACACCAGAAATGGCACGCTTGCGCAGTGATATTGGTGAAATTGCCGAGTCGGATGAAGACGTACTGACCTATGCCATGTTCCCCGACATTGGCCGTGACTTTTTGGAACAACGTCGCGATGGCACACTGGAACCGGAAGCGCTCGAACCACCACCGGGGGATTCGCAAGACTACTGTGTCGCCGCCACAGAATTCAATGTCAGCTTACACGGCGAAACCTATCACATCAAAGTCACCGGTACCGGCCATAAAATGCAGGAAAAGCGTGCCTTTTATATCAACGTGGATGGCACACCGGAAGAAGTGAGTGTTGAATCCCTTGATGCTGTACTCACCAATGGTGGTACTGACACACCACAAATCAGTAGCGGCAAAGGTAGCAGCCGTCTGAAAGCCACAGCCCCCGGCCATGTCACGACATCAATGCCTGGCATTATCGTTGAAGTACTGGTTGTCGAAGGTGATCAGGTTTCTGCAGGTGACCCTATCCTGGTTACCGAAGCCATGAAAATGGAAACCGAGGTTCAAGCACCCATTGCAGGCACAATCAAAGCCGTGCATGTACAAAAAGGTGATAGCGTTAACCCAGACGAAGCATTGGTGGAGATCGAATAGAACTCTCGACAGGGAATGGGGCTCCAAGGCAATATTATAAATTGTTAGCATGAAGAGTAAAATGAGAATAAACAAGGATGGTGTCATGTACAGAACAATAATGTTACTTGCCCTGATATTTATAACCTCATGTGGGTTCACGACGGTAAAGCATGATGATTCAACTGAAATTATCAATACGTTAATTAATATTCCAACCGAAAAATATGTGGTTGACGGTACTTACAATGCCCTTCTAGCGTATAAAGGCTGGGGGAAACTATATAATAAATATATGGCTACTGCACGCAGCCAAGGTCACATAAGTGACATCAAAATATACCTACTGTTGGGTTTTGTGGCACAACTAAAAGCTCAGGTATCGATTTCAGAAGCATTTAGCTCAGATTTTTACGATATCTTTGTAAAATATCCAGATATAGTGCTTGATGTGCTTAAACAGAACCCTTTCCTTGTATTACCGAGTTGTTATTATCTGGGTAATTATTTTGGATTTGAGTCCAAAAATGCTGAAAAGAAAGCTGTTTTTCTAGAAACCTATAAGGAGAAAATCCAAAAGAACCTGAGAACTGGAGGGGGAAGTCAATGTATATCACAAATTTCAATACCAAAACGCCCTCGATATTAACATGCATGTTCCCAAAC
>QIGJ01000354.1 GCA_003229995.1 Gammaproteobacteria bacterium
CCATGGTGAACACCTACGAAGTGGAAAAAGATATGCGTATGGAGGTGGGCGATACTGTCACTATGAGTGGTTATACGTTCCGCTTTGATGGTGTGACTGAAGTTGAAGGGCCTAACTACAAAGCCAGTAGAGGTCAGGTGCTCGTCACCGTAGACGATAAAACCGAAACCGTATTGTTTCCTGAAAAACGGGTTTACTTTGTGCAGACTATGCCGATGACTGAGGCTGCGATTGATTCTGGCCTGTTCCGTGATCTATATGTGTCGCTGGGTGAACCCGTGGGCAACGGTGCCTGGAGTGTGCGTGTTTATTACAAACCCTTTGTGGGCTGGATTTGGGGTGGCACTTTCCTGATGGCGATTGGTGGTGTTTTTGCCGTCAGTGATCGCCGTTACCGGTTGGCGTCACGCAAGCGCAAGGCACAGAAAAAAACAGCGGGAGAAGCGATAACCGGTCAATCGGTCACTGCGGTTCAGTCAATGGAAAGAGAATAGTCACTATGTTGCGTTATCTTGTGCCTTTAATCGTGTTTTTGGGCGTGTCGGGGTTTTTGTTAAAAGGCTTGGAGCTGAATCCGCGTGAAGTGCCATCTCCGTTGATTGATAAACCGGCACCGAATTTCAGTTTGCCGAAATTGCATGAGCCGGAAGCACAGTTTGTCAGCAAGGATATGTCAGGCAAAGTATGGTTACTGAATGTGTGGGCATCGTGGTGTGTGGCCTGCCGTTCTGAGCATCCATTGTTAGTGCAATTGTCGCGCGCCAACATAGTGCCTGTTTATGGTTTGAATTATAAAGACGAACCTGATGATGCCAGAAACTGGTTACAGCAACTGGGTGATGCTTATGTCAGCAGTCTGATTGACTACGACGGCAAGGTCGGTATTGATTATGGGGTATATGGTGTGCCGGAAACGTTCGTTATCGATAAACAGGGCATTATTCGCCACAAGGTGATTGGTCCCGTCACCCCCACTGCCCTGGATAAATGTGTATTACCGCTGGTCAGAAAATTGCAGCAGGCGACGGCGCAAACCGTTGTGAAGCGCACAGAAGTGGAGGGCTGCGCATGATGCGTTCATTGAAAATATGTAGTGTGCTGTTGTGCCTGTTTGTGCATGCATCGTTGGTATTTGCCAAAGAGGCTGAATACATGGTTGCCGATCCTGAAATGGAAAAAACGGTGAATGAAATCTCGGACGAGTTGCGTTGTTTGGTATGTCAAAATCAAACCATTGCGGATTCCAATGCGCCATTGGCGGTTGATTTGAAAAATCAGGTGCGTGACATGGTGGAGTCCGGTCAGTCACAGACTGACATTATCGATTATATGGTGGAGCGTTACGGCGATTTTGTCCGTTATCGCCCACCGATGAAAGCAAGCACCATGCTGCTATGGGTTGGCCCGTTTTTGTTGTTGTTGATTGGTGTGGTGGTGTTGGTGATTAATTTGCGCAAACGTACAGTTATGGCCAAAAATGACGAAGATTTATCGGTGGAAGAAAATGAACGACTGCAACGTTTGTTGGCAGCGGAATCTTCACCGCAAGCCGCCAAATCTGGAGGCTCGTCGTCACAGAAAGCCGGAGAAGAAAAATCATGATGGTGTTTTGGTTGGTTGCTGTGCTGTTGATTGTTGTCACTTTGTTGTTTTTGTTACCACCGTTGATTCAAAAATTACGAGGGGATTCTACGGAAGATGTTTTTGATCGTGATGAGCTAAATGCTGCGATATTCAAGGATCAGGTGATAGAGCTGGAACGGGATTTGTCTGCGGGAATCGTTTCGCAGGAACAGTTTGAAACGGCGAAACATGATCTGGAGCGCGGTTTTTTGCAGGATACTACTGATGAGGCCAGTATGCCGGTTTCGCAGACAGACCGTGTTATCGGTGGTTCTGCGGCAGTGGTGATTGCGGTATTGACGCCGATTTTAGCCGTGAGTATTTACACTATGCTGGGTTCGGGAAAAGCCGGTTTGCACCCGGAAGATGCACGCCCTCAGGTACAGGCCGAAGGCCATGAAGGTACACTGGAAGAACAGGTGCTCAAACTGCAAGACCATCTACAGCAAAATCCGGATGACGTCGAAGGCTGGGGTATGTTGGCGCGTTCTTATTATTTCCTCAAACAATATGGCGCAGCGGCAGAAACTTTTGCGCGTGTCTCGGCTTTGCAACAGGATTCTAATGCAGAGTTGCTGGCTGACTATGCTGATGCGCTGGCCATGGCCAATGGCCGGAATATGGCAGGGCGTCCCTATGAGCTGGTGAAAAAAGCCCTGGAGATTGAGCCGCGACTCCAGAAAGCCTTATGGCTGGCGGGTACGGCGACCTATCAGTCAGGAGATTTTGAAGATACCCTGGGTTACTGGAAGCGCTTGTTGGAAATTTTCCCCAAAGAGTCGGAAAATTATCTGCAAATGCAGAAAAATATTGCTGAGATGCAGCAAAAGCTGGGCTTGCCGGTCGATGCTGAAATACAAACGACTGTGGCGGGTAGTGCAAGTATTTCCGGTGTGGTGCGTCTGGATGAATCGCTGATGTTGGAGGCTGCGATTGGTGACACCTTGTTTGTGTATGCGCGTGCAGCCGACGGACCACGTATGCCCCTGGCAATTGTGCGTAAAACAGTAAAAGATTTGCC
>QIGJ01000247.1 GCA_003229995.1 Gammaproteobacteria bacterium
CCCTGAGACAACGCTTTCCAGTAACGGGTCTCGTAATTGAACAAAGTAATCTGCGCACGCACCAGATTCAGGAAATCCACTTTGTTCACCTGATAAGCTGCCAGCATGGAAGCAACGGTCTGCGCGGCCTGAGGAATGATGCCCTGTTTGAACAAACTGGCCTGCTCGCGGGATTGCTGATAGTCAGCCAGTGCGCGTGATACCTCAGCCGCTACCCTGTTGCGGGCATCATCCAGTTCATACCGGTTTTGCAACACCTGAGATGTCCGCTGATCCACCGCCTTGTCTTGCCGGGCTCCCGCATAAACAGGCAGATTCATACTGAACATCACAGAGAGAAAATCATCACGACTACTGCCATCTATATTTTCTCCACCACGATAGCCATACGTGGCACCTAACTTGAAATCAGGAGAATAACTCTTTTTTGCCAAACCCAGGCGGGAACGAGCGGCATCAATTTTACTCTGAGCAGCGGCCAACACAGGACGCGTTTTTATGGCATAGCTCAGTAAACCTTGTTCATCAGTAATCTCCGCCAGCGTTTCCGTTATTCGTTGAGGTAATTGCAGTGGGTTATTGGTCGGCTGATCCAGCAAGGTATTCAATTGAGCAACCTGATTACGTCGTAAACCACGCCAATTAATGCTCTGATCATGCAGTTTGGACAATTCCAGTTGCGCAAGCAGAACATCCTGTTGCAGCCCCTTACCCACCTTGTATTTAGTTTGTGCAACATTGACAAACTGGCGCAACAATTCCCTGTTTCGAGCCACGATTTCCAGCGCACGATCCGTGAAATACAGATTCCACCACACCGTTTTCACATCACGCACCAGCTTCAAGCGTAACTCTTCAACCTGCCAACGGGCCACGGTGCTTTCATGTTCGGCAACAGCCTCACGTAACGCAAGTTTGCCCGGAAATGGCAGCACCTGACTGAACCCGAGCTGCAACTGAGTCATACCTTCCTGGTTAAAATCAAAACTATCGATGGGTAAATTCAGCATGTTCACTGACAAACGAGGATCAGGCAGCGAACCTTGTTGTGAAGACACGGCGGCAAGCGCCTCGGCACGGATTTTCATCGCCGCCAGTCCTGGATGATCTGCCAAAGCAATGGCGACAGCATCCTCCAGCTTTGATTCCGGCGTTGCAAGCACAACGTTGACACTGCCGACAATAAGCAAACTGCTAATCGTCAATAAAGAAAATAATGGCTTAAACGGCATGCCACCCTCCTTCCCTGAAGCAGATAAGATCAATCGTATGATGAGATACGGTGGGCAATCCTGAAAATAATGTAATACCCGCCATTTCCTGAGCGGAAATTTCCAAATGGAACAGAATCATCAGATTCTCCTGAAGATAGTCATAACACACGCGCACACACACAAGCGCGGCTATGCGGGCAAATCCCGCAGGTCAAACAATCAGGAGTAACGTGGAGGCCGGTAATCCGGCAAGAGGTCAGCGCTATAGAGCGAAGCGTCTGAAACAGTGCGTTGAATTTGTGTGCTCAACTCAGTCTGTTTTGATAGAATCTGAGACATTCCCAGCGATAAAAGACAACTGCTGCAATGATTGATATCCTGGCAATTGCTGCACTTCCCTTGCTTGTTACAAACAACATCCAGCATTTTCGCGGCATCATTGCGGGTAATATTACCGGCTGTGGCAGTCTCTGCGCTCATCAAAACAGCCATCGAATCATCAGCTTGCATGGCAAACATTGGCTGTACAGGTGACAGCGCGATTGTAATAATCAGCAATAGACGGGAGTATTGTGTAAAAATAGACATAATCAATGACAAAGTGTAGGTGCCAACAAGTGATTTTGTCAACAATTACCCACCCCTATATACCCGCAAACGACCCTGTTTCTTTAATATTACAAAAAGGTAATGATGATGGAATTCCGATTTTTATTTTGCAGCTTGCTTACATTGGCAATTTTATCGTTGGCTCCCCTGTCGAGCGTGGTCGCTGCCAATAAATATTCCATTGACAACCCGCCGAAAGTACCTGAAAAATATGTACCCGGCATGGAAAAGTTCGAAGACCTGTGTTCCAGCTGTCACGGGAAATGGGGGAATGGCACTTCTCAGGGTCCGCCGTTGATGCACGGGTTTTACAAACCGTCACACCATGGTGATCCGGCATTTTACCGGGCAGTGCTCAAAGGTGTACAGGCCCACCACTGGCGTTTTGGAGATATGCCGCCGGTTCCGGGTGCAACACAAAAAGATGTTGATGTTCTTTTACCCTTTAAGCGTGAAAACGGTATTTATTAATTGGGTTGTGAAAGGAAATCTCAAATATGTTTTTTAAAATCATGCGCTACCCTGCGTACGTGACTTTATTATGTATGGCAATTGTTGCGCCAATGGTTGTTACACCAATGGCGGTGCAAGCAGAAAACACCATAAATAATCAGCTAAAACGTGGCAAACTCGTCTACAAACGCTTTTGTTCATTGTGCCACGGAGCCAATCTTGAAGGGCAGAAAAACTGGCGAATACGAAAACCCGACGGCAAATTGCCTGCCCCGCCCCATGATGAAACCGGACATACCTGGCATCATGCTGACGAGCTTCTGTTCGGTATCACCAAACTGGGAATGATACCGCCCTATGCGCCAGATGATTACAAAAGTGACATGCCTGCCTGGGGAGACACCCTCAGTGACGATGATATCTGGGCGGTTATTGCCTACATAAAAAGTCGCTGGCCTGAAGAAACACGAAAAATTCAAGCAGACATCAACAATGAAGCCTTGCAGCGCCAACGACAATAACTACCGGTAGATAATGTGTGACGGCACGGCTGATAAAACCCGGCATTATCATTGCGCTGATTATTGTGGGATATTTTATACTTTCGCATAAAGGTATTATTGATTTTCTGGGTGATGGCAGCGCACTTAAAGCCTGGATACAACAACTGGGCATATTTGGCCCGCTCGTTATCATTGGCCTGCTGACACTGGCCATTGTGATGAGCCCTGTCCCCAGCGCGCCCATCGCACTGGTATCAGGTGCAGTTTATGGTCATTACCTGGGAACCGTATATGTAGTGATAGGTGCAGGACTGGGTGCAATTATTGCTTTTTTCATCGCTCGTCTGTCAGGTGCTGACGCCCTTAAAAACTGGATGGGTGATCGTTATGACAAATATCTGTTGGGTTCACAGACGACGTTAATGGGCATTGTGTTTGTATCCCGCCTGTTGCCATTTATTTCTTTCGACATGGTCAGTTATGCGGCTGGCGTTACCGCATTGACTTTTTGGCGGTTTGCCCTGGCGACACTGGCGGGCGTTATTCCCAGCAGTTTTTTATTGGCGCATTTTGGCAGCGAACTGGCCTCCACCGAAACCGAAACCAATACCATTGCAATCACACTTTTGTTGTT
>QIGJ01000391.1 GCA_003229995.1 Gammaproteobacteria bacterium
AAAATGAACATATGTGCAATATCAAGCAACGACCCCTTTTGTTCTTGCGACAATTCGCATACGCCGTCAACTTACAACGTTAAACTCAATATAAGCTGAGGCACTTTTTCAGTAACACCCTGCAAACCAAATTTGTTACGCCAATATTGGTATTCAATCCCAAAATAGACTTTATTTTTAAAATCCATCACTCGGCCTATATCCACCAACAATTGTGGCTGTGACTGTATATTTGCAACAAAATAAGATTCCGAACCGATGTAATCTACATAGCCACTGAAAATGCCGTGTACGCGAAATACTTTAAACGGAAATCCCCAGGAGACAGAAATTTGCTCGGTATCCCCCGGCACTGATGGATCGCCACCATACAAAAAATTGACATTGAAATAATCAGCGCTTTCAAAATCTATTCTGACGCCTATACCATAATAATAACGGCGGAAACTTGACACAGGGTTTGAGCCATAATCATATTCACCCACCAGAAGAATGTCATCAATCTTCCAGATGGTATCGGTCTGATTAAACAAATTGGAGAGACTAAGTGCGGGATGCCATTCACCATAGATAGAAATAAAATCACTATCCGGGCTAATAACATCAAAGAAAAAATAATGGCTTCCTATTTTCCCGCCACTGCTATGGTCAAATGTTGCAATGGTTCTTTTCTTTTCCCCAACCAGGTAACCTCTACCCTTTAAGAACGATATATTAGTTGCAGACCAGTTTATTGCGTTTTTATCATAATGGTCTGCCTGCCATTCATTCGCGTACCCCGTGTTATTTCCAACTGAAACATTAATAGTCAATAAAATAAATGTTAATAAAGCGCTCTTGGCGTTACATTTCACAAATGACTCCTTTCTTTTATTGCATAACTCAGACTGTCTTTAATCTGAATGAAACATCAACCTGCTTCCACATCATTAACAGAAACACTGATTTGATAATATGAATTAGCCGCAAAGAGCACAAAAAATCGCTAAGGAAAAATCCCCCTCATTATGTTTCTTAGCACTGTTTGTCTTGTATAAAATCTCCCTGCCAGTGTTTGATTTACATTCTAATGACTGGCGGCACGCATAATTGGTATGGCTTCAAGGTGATAATGACCGCAAACATATCAATGTCCATATTTTCTTGCCTGAATTTTTCTTGTCAGAATTGAGGCAAGATAAAGACCCTTATCCGCATCGTATATCCCAAACTCATCTTCCAGCATAGTACTCTGGGTATTCCATATAACAGCATCATCACTTCCACCCACCCAGCTATTAAAGCTTGTTACTTCCTCACTCAATGTAAACATGACCGCAATCCAGTCGCCAGGCTTTACTGTATCATTCAAGCCCCATGAGCTATTAAATGGCAGGTGCCATGCAACTGTTTGGTTAAAAATTCCATCACTATCGCTATCATCAAACCCAGACTCTTCTTGTCCATGAAACAGGGACTGCGCATTCAGAGTGGCCACATTACTGATGATAATATCATCACGCTCCGTATCCAGGCCAAACACAACAAGATTCTCATCATCGTCAAGTGATTTATCACCTGCGGGAACCTGGATGGGTGGGAATGCTTGCCAATTAGTGATGGTATGGCTACTGGGAGTTGTCACTGTCGGTGCTATGGGGCCATCATTTTCAATCAGCATAAAATATGTGTACTGACCATAACTGTTTTCCCAATATACGATATGAATCATACCTAATGGCATAGCAAGAGCATTGACTGAATAAAGCATGCTGATACAAAAGAACAGAACAGCGAATATGTTTTTTTTCATGATATTTCTCCCGTTAGTGATTTCCATGAACTCATATTCAGTCTTGCACAATTCTCACGATTAACCAGCAGGATTTAGCCCATATGAGCATCTCACGAATAAAATGTGATATCTGCGTAAGCAATGGAAAGTAAATTACATTAACATTTAATCTTGGAAAAAGTAGATAAAATAAAGGGGGTCAAAAACGTTATATTAAATCCATTGTTTATGCATGTAGTTTTCACATGGATATGTGATGAAATATCAGTAATACAACCAATACCACAACATACCGACCCATTCATGAAATACCTGAGAGGTACGATTCAATGATTTGGCGCTGGGCAAGAAATGCCGCAGCGTCAAATCATAGCGAGCTTTACCATTGAATACGGTGGGGGCAGGTATAACGTTAAGGCCAAATTTGTTAAACGATTGCATGCTGCGTTTTATGTGTCTGGCATGGGTGACGAGATAAATGGATTCGATGCCTTGCATTTTCATAAGTGGTACGACTTTGTGTTTCAATCCAGCGGACGGGCAGGGCGTATTCACTTTCAATCAGTTGCTTCATCAGTTCCGCTTCTGCCGGTGATTCTTCTGTTCCTAGTCCGCCGGATATCAATATGGGTAGCATGGTGCGACGCGCCAGCCATACACCATATCGAATCCGTTCCAGTGCAAGAGCATTGGGGGTGTCTCCTGCAAATTCCGGTGCATGATAACGGCGGCCTGCTGCCAGAATCACGATGACTTGCGGTGATTTGTCTCCCGCCAGCAAGGTTTTTTCCGAAAGTGCTGTTTTTGGTTCCAGCCCTGTTAACAGGAGGTTGACGGTCAGCGGCAGGCTGGCGATGTACAACAGGCCGAGGCCACTTGCGGTCATGTAGAATCCCACGCGCTGATGACGGCGCATGACGATCAACCCCAGCATCGCGAGAAAAATAAACCCACCCGGTGGCCCAATGAGTTTTTCCAGTAATGCACCAATACCAAAATCCATTGCTAATCCATCTTATTTTTTGCCGTTGAATTTGCGCTGACAAAATTGGCTAACGTGGCAAACTCATTCAGGCTCAATGTTTCTGCCCGGCGTCGGGGATCAACACCTTGTGCTTCAATTTGTTCAGCGTTCATTAATGGTTTGAGTGTGTTGCGCAGGGTTTTACGCCGTTGGGAAAAAGCCTGGGTCACCAATTTTTCCAACAGATTTACATCATCAACATTAACGGGAGGTTCGCTCCAGGGCACTAAACGCACCACCGCAGAGTTCACTTTGGGTGGTGGCGAAAAGGCTTCCGGCGGCACTTGCATCAGCGATTCCACCCGGCAGTGATATTGCATCATCACACTCAGGCGACCGTAGTCTTTGCCACCCGGTGTGGCAGCCAGTCTATCCACCACTTCTTTTTGTAACATAAAGTGCATGTCTTGAATCCGTTCATGCA
>QIGJ01000034.1 GCA_003229995.1 Gammaproteobacteria bacterium
CACCCCCTTGGCGTACACCTCGCGCATCTTTTTGGCCGACACGTTCGATCAGTCGTTTGATGCCAAAATATTGCGGGTAACGGGCCGCAATCTTGCCGCTTTTTTTATCGAACAAAATAAAGAAACGAATAAACGACAATAGCCGGTCTGGTCGCAACAGACTGATGAGCAAGCGATCTTGCCCGGTAGGCAACAACCTGCCCTGGGCCTGTACTTCATCAAAATGGCCACACGTCCATTTTGGTCGGTGCGCAAAAAGCTGGTTTTTTTGATTATTACTTAACGCTTGGTTTTTGATGACATCAAAAACCGCATTATCCAGATCTGCATCTTGCCACTGTGCCCAGAATTTCTCAGGGGTGCGCGTCGTACCATAACGGCCATCCAGCCCGTTAACGGAAAACAATAACTGGGAATAGACAAACAGCCCCGGAATCTCAGCCTCACCCTGATTACGGAGTTGCTGTGAAATACCTTCCCTGATCATGTCCTGATGAGAATGCTGGGAAGCAGAGCGCTTGGCCTCGATCACTACCAAAGGAATGCCATTAATGAAACACACGATATCCGGCCGCCGTGTACCCGTGCCTGCTGTATTAAATACCGTGAACTCATCGGTGACATGAAACCGGTTGTTCTCGGGGTTTTGCCAGTCAATAATCGGGATGGTGGGCTGTGCTTTTTTTCCGTCAATAAACTCGGTAACCGTAATGCCCAGCGTCAGCCGGTTATAGATACGTTCATTGGCTGTCAGCAGTCCCTCGCCCAGGCCGGGTGAAGCAAGTTGGCGCACAGTCTCATCGATAGCATTATTAGAGAGGGGATATGTTTTTCCCTTCCAGGTGAAGCGGCGTTTGCACAGCTCGCTGATTAATACCTCCCGCAGCAAAACCTCACTCGTGTTGTTACCCCGTTGTTTCATTGCCTCATCAGGTGGCAGGTAGGCATAACCCATGTTCATCAAAAGCTGTAAGGCAGGAATGTGGGAACTGAAGAGTTCTTTGGTGTTGGGGATCATTGTATTTCCCCTAGGTATAGGGGCTTTACTAACCGAACCTGATGGTCCATACTGGATTCAAATGTTCCCCCCCAATGACAAGAGCCCCATCGGCTCTTACCGCAAGGTATAGTTGGGGGGGTCACTTTTTTAGCCTTCATGAGTTTCATCAGTAGTACCGTTGGGTTCCCGTCTTAAAAATCTCGAATTCACTGTGTAACGCATCCTTGATCTGGTCGTAATAGTACGTTTCGCCCGTATCCCATTTTCGATAAATAGCCCAATTGCAATAATCAGCCACTTGTAACCCATAATGGGATCGGGATGCCTGATGCAGAACGCGATACTTCACCTCTGCGGGTAACATGGCTTTCAATGCCTGCTTGACACCTTTTTCCACCGCCTTGCGTTTCTTTTGATGAGGAATCGTATCGGTAATTGCGATGATTTCACTGTAGCCATTCAAGTGCTCAAAAACATGCCTGAGTAAATAACCCAGCATTTCCGGATAAAAGCGGTGATCGTTTCTTAATGGTGGTCCCGTTTTAGCTTTTTCCACAATCAGGCTGTCAATACGCAAACTGGTTTGATGGTCATGTAAAATGCTAAATAAACGATCACGAAGATAACGGTTATCATCGGCGCAATGAAAATATTCCACGTTCCGACCAAATTCTAACAATTCATGTCGGTAATCATCCCAAAGGTCGCGTACTGCAAAGGGACGATGCATAGCGACACTTGTCAGGGTAAAATAACGCGTCCCCGTTGGTGAAAAATCGAAATTCCCCCCTTCATCCAGAAAAATATAAAGGCAGCGATTGGTCATTTCTGTCGTCAAGTGGCTATCTCCACATTAACTCGCCGTTGTTTTATTGCCTCATCAGGTGGTAGGTAGGCATAGCCCATGTTTATCAAAAGCTGCAAGGCAGGGATATGGAGGCTGAAAAATTCTTTGGTGTTGGGGATCATTGTATATCCCCAACCCATCGTAATTGCGTTAGTGCAAGGTGGAACCGCTTCGCTTGTTCCACCCTACATGCCTGATTGTGACCGTAGGGTGGAACAAGCGAAGCGGTTCCACCATCTTCACCTTCATCGGTAACAACACAAATGACACTCATTCCACATCCATCCCTAAAATATTTTCCGGCTCGCAAGCCCCCCAATTATTGTCATACCAACCGATATCCACCGCCCGGGAAAATGAACTTGATTTCCAGTCAGCAGGGGAATTCACATAACCGTGTTTAACCGGATTGGATTGAAATGAATATAATCCATAGGGTTACGCCAATCCCGCTCATCGGTAATCGTGTGTTCCCAGAACCGGCGCTGCCAGACCTGTTTTTCGTCTCGGTGATTGATGTCGGTCTGTAGCCCTGTTGACACATAATGCTTGATCAAACGCCAGCGCAAGGAATAATTGGAATCTCCATCAGGCAACTGCCAGAGCGTATGCAGATGGTCGGGAAGTACCACGATGGCATCAATGGTAAAGGGATGTTTGGCTTTTACCCGGACAAAAGCCTCGCGCAGACGTTTAACGTTATCTTCATTGGCAAAATGAGGTTGTCGCCGATGGGTGACCACGGTAAAAAAGAAACAGCCACCCGGGGCGAATGTACGGTGGTATCCGCTCATTTTACGGACAACCTGAATTTACAGAGTGT
>QIGJ01000157.1 GCA_003229995.1 Gammaproteobacteria bacterium
ACCCGGTCAATGCATCACCTCACCGTGCCACTTTATCCATAATCCAGCGTATCGATGTGCCGAATGACACTACTGTTGATTTTTATCTGAATAAAGCTGATTTATTGTTCCCAGGCTATTTGGTCATCGGTATTCTGCCCGCATCGAAAATTGCCAAGCGGCATCCTTTTAATCAACAACCTGTTGGCAGTGGTCCATTTCGTTTTGTGGCTTGGCCGGAAACAGGGCGGCTGCAATTACAGCGGCAACGTGACCAACAAAATATCAGTTTTATCCGTGTCAGCGATGCCACTGTGCGTGTGCTCAAATTATTACGTGGTGAACTGGATATGCTGCAAAATGATTTATCGCCGGAATTGGTGGTTTTTTTGCAAAACAAACCCGATATTAGTGTTACCCGCGCACGGGGTTCCAATTTTACCTACCTGGGATTTAATCTGGATGATGACATTACTGGTCAACAGGATGTGCGTCGGGCCATTGCTTTAGCCATTGACCGGAAAAAAATCATTCGGTACGTCATGGGGGAGGCTGCACGCCCAGCCAGTGCGCTGTTACCCCCTGATCACTGGGCCGGAAATCCGGCTTTGCCTGAAATTAAATATGATCCTGTTGCGGCGCGATCCTTGTTGGCCAAACATGGCTACAGCCTGGAACACCCGTTAAATATTACCTACAAAACCTCCACCGACGCTTTTCGTGTACGCTTGGCCACGGTGTTACAAAGTCAGCTCAAGGCTGTGGGTATTAATGTGGATTTGCGCAGTTATGACTGGGGAACATTTTACGGTGACATCAAAGCCGGTAATTTCCAGATGTTCAGTTTATCGTGGGTAGGCATAAAGACACCGGACGTTTTTCGTTATATTTTTCACAGCGATTCAGTACCGCCCAATGGTGCAAACCGGGGACGTTTTCAGGATAACACGGTGGACCGTCTAATTGCGGTAGCAGGCAAGGCGGTGACCCTGGAGTCGCAAGGCACAGCCTATGGTGAATTGCAACAACGGCTATTGGAAACCTTGCCTTACGTGCCACTGTGGTATGAGGATCATGTGTTTATTTCACGCAAGGGAATTAGCGGTTACACGCTTGGGCTGGATGGAAACTATGATGGTTTGCGGACTGTTCAGGTTGTTGCTGATAGTGTTGTAAACGGAAAGGGTTCAAAATGGTGATTGCACAAAAGGTTCATTGCTTTGCGGGTCAAGCACTTGCAGGATTCAGGTATTACATATTGGTATTTACAAGCCACTGTACAATGTCGTCAGGTGTTTCAAGCAGGATATCGGCTTGCCATTGCCCGGGATTGTCATCGTCAGCAATATAACCAAACAGAGCAACGATGGTATGCGTTCCTGCACGCTGACCGGATTCGATATCCCGCTGCGCATCACCGATATAAACACATTGTTGTGTTTTGCTGCCTGCTAGTTGGCAGGCGTGCAAAATGGGCTCGGGGTGTGGCTTACGGTTGGTACAGGTGTCACCACTGACGATACAGGCGGCACGCTGACTGAGTCCCAATGCTTCTATCAAAGGCTCGGTAAGCCAGCCGGGTTTGTTGGTGACAATTCCCCAGTTCATATTGTTTTGTTCGATGTGGTTTAGCAGATCAGCGATGCCGGGGAAGAGTTGGGTTTCGCGGGCGATATTGTCGCGATAGATTTTTAACAGTCTTTGTCGCAGTGAATCAAAGTCGGGGTGTTCGGATTCGATACGAAAACCGAGCCGGATCAGTGCAATGCCGCCGTGGGACACTTTGGGACGAATGGTTTCAAAAGGCAGAGGCGTGCGGCCATTTTCCACCAATACCTGGTTCAATGCGAAGGCGAGGTCGGGTGCGGTGTCGGCCAGAGTGCCGTCGAGATCGAACAGGACGGTTTTGATCGCTGCGTCGGTCAACGGTCGTAAGGTGGGTATTGCCCACTGTTTGTCAGTTGTTGATGGGCGCTGGAAAATAACGCGGAGGCCGCAGAGACGCAAAGGCACAGAGAATAAAAAATGTTTCTGCTGTGTCTCCGTATCTCTGTGACCTCTGCGTTTATAACACCCAACACAAAATGACTAAAAATGGCACGACTCAGGTCAGGAGTCATTACGAGTGCAGTGTGGACCCTGATAAAACGAGTGGGCAATGCCCACCCTGGACAAAGGTTATATACCCGTAGCGATTGAGATTTAGGTCTAACTGCACGCCCTATTGATTCCGTGGCGGCGTTAAAATGTCTTGCAATAGAACGACTATTCCATCATTTTGCCTGGCCACGAAATAAATATGACGCACATTTAAACCTAAATCCCAAACGCTACGGGTATATTTCATCAGAGGTTATGCGTCATTGCAGGTGCAGTGGGCCAGATAGTTCACGTCGAGATCACGGCCTAACGTGTAGTGTTGACTCAGCGGGTTATACGTCATGCCAGTGAGGTTGCGCATTTTGAGACCGGCGTGACGGACCCAGTTTTCCATTTCCGAGGGGCGGATAAATTTGGCGTAATCGTGAGTGCCTTTGGGTAACATGCGCAGCAGATACTCTGCACCGACGATGGCTAACGCGTAGGCTTTTGCATTGCGGTTGATGGTGGAGAAAAAGACAGCGCCGCCGGGTTTCACCAATTGTGCGCAGGCGTTGATCACCGAGGCTGGGTCTGGCACATGTTCGAGCATTTCCATGCAGGTGATAACGTCGAAGCGGGCCGGATGCTGTTCGGCCATCTGCTCGGCGGTGATTTGTTGGTAGTCTACGCTGATGCCGGATTCCAGGCCGTGCAGTTCGGCAACTTTCAACGGGGCTTCACCCATGTCGATACCGGTCACTGTTGCGCCTTTTGTCACCATACTTTCGGCAAGAATACCGCCGCCGCAACCCACGTCGATCACGGTTTTTCCGTCAAGCCCACCACAGCGCTGCTCAATATAATTCAGGCGTAGCGGGTTGATATCGTGCAGGGGTTTGAATTCACTCTGTGCATCCCACCAGCGTGAGGCCAACGCCTCGAATTTGGCGATTTCGGTGGGGTCGGTATTGTGTGGGGCAGCAGTGTGGGTCATGGGCAAAGGATACCGCATTCCGGGGTAAAGAGTGCGGCCATGATCAATTTTCTACCGGGTTCATCAGGCCCGCCACTACAAACCGTCCTTCGGTCATCAGGATGTTATAGGTGCGACAGGCAGCAGCGGTGTCCATGACTTCCACGCCGATACGCTGCCGGTACAGGGCGGCCAGAAGCTGTGGCGGCGGGAAGGTCAGTTGCGTGCCCGTGCCCAGCAAAACCAGCTCAGGTTGCAGCTCAATAATCGCCTCGATGTGTTCCGCTTGCAAATCACTGATGCTGGCGGGTGGCCAGTCGCGCAGCAAATGCCGGGGGCTGACGATAAAGCTGCCGCTGATGGTTTTTACGCCAGGCGAGGGGGATGTCTGTTTTTCGGGTGAGGGTTGAGAGGCGTTTTCAGCCGACCAGGGTACGGTGAGAGCGATGGCTCCCGGTTCGTAAGCACGAATGGTATAAGAATGAATGTCTCTGTCGAGATTGACTTGCATGAGGTTGTTCCTGGGTTGTTTTTCAGTCTGGTTTGCCAATGGCC
>QIGJ01000303.1 GCA_003229995.1 Gammaproteobacteria bacterium
GCGGGTACCGAGGTATCTGCGTTGCTGGGTCGTATGCCCTCTGCGGTGGGTTATCAGCCGACACTGGCCGAAGAAATGGGTGCCTTGCAGGAACGCATTACCTCTACCAAAACCGGCTCCATCACTTCCTTTCAGGCCGTCTATGTGCCTGCGGATGATTTGACCGATCCGTCTCCGGCCACCACCTTTGCTCATCTGGATGCGACCCTGGTGTTATCGCGCCAAATTGCCGAGCTGGGTATTTACCCTGCTGTGGACCCGCTGGATTCTTCTTCACGTCAGCTGGACCCACTGGTGATCGGTGAAGAACACTACAATGTTGCCCGTGCGGTGCAGGGTACTTTACAACGTTACAAAGAACTGAAAGACATTATTGCCATTCTGGGTATGGACGAGCTGTCTGAAGAAGACAAAATGTCAGTGAACCGCGCACGTAAACTGCAACGCTTCCTATCACAGCCTTTCTTTGTGGCGGAAGTGTTTACCGGTGCTCCCGGCAAATATGTGAGCCTGAAAGATACCATCTCCGGTTTTAAAGCCATTATTGATGGTGAGCATGATGGGCTGCCCGAACAAGCGTTCTACATGGTCGGTGGTATCGAAGAAGCCGTTGAAAAAGCCAAGACCCTCGCTTAAGGTCGTAACAGTAAAAAGATCGTAAGGAGAGAGGATGTGGCGATGACTATGCATGTAGACGTTGTAAGTGCAGAAGAGGAAATTTTCTCCGATAATGTTGTTTGCGCCGGGAGCGATGGGTGATTTGGGTATCATGCCCCGTCATGCTCCGTTGATGACACGCATTAAACCCGGAGAGGTGCGCATTGTCACTGAACAGGGCGATGAAGAGGTCGTATTATATGTTTCCGGGGGTATGCTGGAAATTCAGCCAGAAGCTGTGACCATTTTGGCGGATACTGCCCAGCGTGCCGGTGACATTGACGAAGCCGCAGCGCTTGAAGCCAAAGAACGTGCCGAGAAACTATTGGCCGATCAAAAGGACGACATTGACTACGCCTCTGCATCGGCAGAGCTTGCCGAGGCTATGGCGCAGTTGCAGGCTATTTCGCGTCTGCGGAAAAAAGTCGGTCGGTAGAGTCGCTGCTAAATACAAGTAATAAAAAAGGGCGGTTTTTACCGCCCTTTTTTTATTAGGATGAGTTTAAACCATGGTCTAATTTATAATTTAAGGCCATAATCCAGGCCATATTTTATTTCACAGGGACTGGTATTTGTTATGCCTGTTGATTTACCGCTTAGCGTCGTAGTACTGGCCGCCGGTCAGGGCACACGCATGAGATCCACCTTACCCAAAGTATTACACTGTATTGCAGGTCGGCCATTGGTGGAGCACGTCATCACCGATGCACTGGAGTTGAGCGCAGCGAATATTCACATTGTATTTGGTCACGGTGGTGATCAAGTACAACAAGCCTTGTCGGCTTATGATCTCAACTGGGTCGAACAGACAGAACAGCTTGGTACGGGTCACGCCGTCGAACAGGCTCTGCCTGCCATTCCCGATGATCATCTGGTGTTGTTGTTATACGGTGATGTGCCGTTGATTACCGTGCAGACTTTGCAACGGCTCATTACCGCTACTGAGAGTGATGCCCTGGCTCTGTTGACGGCGAAACTGGCAGACCCCACTGGTTATGGCCGTATCGTACGTGATGCGGCGGGAAAGGTGCAGTGCATTGTCGAGCAAAAAGATGCCAGTACAGAACAACGGTCCATCGATGAAATCAATACCGGCATGTTGGCGGTAAAAGCGAACAGGCTGAAAAAATGGATTGCTGCACTGGATAACAACAATGCCCAGGGTGAGTTCTATTTGACGGATATTGTGAGTTTTGCTGTGGCGGATGGTGTTGTTATCAACACCGCAAACCCGAATGAGATTTGTGAAATTGAGGGAGTGAACAATAAGTGTCAACTGGCTGAGCTGGAGCGGGCTTATCAACTACGACAGGCACGACATCTAATGGATGCTGGCTTGACCCTGCGAGACCCCGCTCGTTTTGATTTACGTGGTGAACTCATCATTGGCCAGGATGTTGAAATTGATATCAACGTGCTCATCGAAGGTCGGGTGGAACTGGCGGATGGCGTACAGATTGGCCCCAACGTTATACTGAAAAATGTCAGTATCGGTGCAGGCACACAAATACACGCCAACAGCTTGTTGGAAGAAAGCACCACGGGTACACAGTGCGATATTGGTCCGTATGCCCGCTTGCGACCGCAGACAAATCTGGCGAATAAAGTAAAAGTCGGTAACTTTGTCGAAATCAAAAAATCCAACATTGCGGATGGCAGTAAAGTGAACCACCTGAGTTATGTGGGTGATACGACGATGGGCAGCGATGTGAACGTGGGTGCAGGTACGATTACCTGTAATTATGACGGGGCGAATAAGTACCAGACAATTATTGGTAACAACGTATTCATCGGTTCCGACACGCAGCTTGTTGCGCCTGTGGTTATCGCCGACGGAACGACTATTGGTGCAGGTTCCACTATCACTAAAGACACCCCGGCAGATGCCTTAACCCTGAGTCGGGCAAAACAAGTATCGGTAAAAAATTGGAAAAGACCGAGAAAGACAAAGGAAAAATAAAAAACCGCTCGCCCTGTTTGTCATTTCGGTGCGAGTCGGAATACTGAAAATCTAATGCATCTGTGTCCTTCGTGTTCTCTGCGTCTCTGTGATCTCTGTGTTAAATACTCGGTGATTTTTTAAAAGTAGCCCATTCCTTAGCGCTTAATTCACATTTAAGTGCCTGGGCATCATTATTTTAACAACATTTTCACAGGGTATTTTTCGGCCTTCAAGGCGCTGCGAAGTGAGCATAGTGAGCTATGAGTGAGCTATGTGACCGTAGCAGCAACGCAGAAGGCCGGGAAATAAACAAGAAAATGTTAAAATAATGTTGTTCAGGTACTTAAGCCTGAGCAAAGGTTTTTATGACAGAATTTGTTTTTTACAGAGAGCAGGACTAATCTCGTTACTTGAATCTAGAAACTGGAAATCACCATGTGTGGAATTGTAGGTGCAGTAGCAGATAGAGATGTAGTGCCGATCCTGGTGGAAGGTCTGCGTCGTCTTGAATATCGTGGTTATGACTCCGCAGGTGTCGCCGTACTGGATGATACAGACAAACTGGATCGTGTGCGTTCCATGGGCAAAGTCGCAGCACTGGTGGAGGCATTGGACGGAAAGCTTAAGGGCAAAGTGGGCATTGCACATACCCGCTGGGCCACTCACGGCGTGCCAAGCCAAAACAATGCCCACCCCCATGTTTGTCGCGACGTTGTATCGGTCGTACATAATGGCATTATCGAAAACCACGAACAGTTGCGTGAAATACAAACCCAGGCAGGACATATTTTTACCTCGGAAACGGACACCGAAGTCGTGGTTCATCAAATCTACGACTATCACGTTAAACAAGGTAAAGACCTGCTGTCGGCAGTGCGTGCTGCTGTTGCTGATTTTGAAGGTGCGTATGCCCTGGGAGTGATCAGCGCAAATGAAGCAGGGCGTTTGATCACCGCGCGCCGGGGTAGTCCGCTGGTAATAGGTGTGGGTATTGGTGAATATTTTATTGCCTCGGATGTGGCTGCATTGTTACCCGTCACACAACGATTTATCTTTTTAGAAGAAGGTGATGTCGCAGACATTCGTCGCAGTGGTCTGGTTATTTACAATGCCCAGGGCAATGAAGTACAGCGCCCCATCAAAGAAAGCGAACAGTCCGCCGATGCTGTGGATCGGGGTGAATACCGTCATTACATGCTCAAGGAAATTTATGAGCAACCCCAGGCTATTGCGGACACTCTCGAAGGTCGTATCAGCGGTGGACGGGTTTTGGAACAGGCTTTTGGTGCAGGAGCCCCGGAAATTTTTAACAAGGTGCAAGGTGTTCACATCATTGCCTGTGGCACCAGCTACCACTCGGGACTGATTGGCCGTTATTGGTTGGAATCCATTGTCGGCATCCCGTGCAGTGTTGAAGTGGCGAGTGAATTTCGTTATCGCAAACCGGTTGTGCGTAATAACTCCCTCATCGTCACCCTGTCACAATCGGGCGAAACGGCGGACACGCTGGCCGGTTTACAAGAAGCCAAACGCCTGGGCTTTGGGCATTCCCTGTCAATCTGTAACGTGCCAGAAAGTTCGTTGGTGCGGGAGTCTGACCTCGTGTTGCTAACGCGGGCAGGTCCGGAAATCGGTGTTGCTTCCACCAAGGCGTTTACGACACAGCTGGTGGCGCTGATGCTGTTAGTGATCATCTTGGGCAGGCGTAATGGCCTATCGGTAGAAGATGAAGCCCGAATGGTCGGCGAGCTGGAAAAACTGCCGGGTGAAATTGACCGAGTATTAAAACTCGACAAACCCATCCAGGAAATTGCCCAACAGTTTGCCGACAAACACAACGCCTTATTTTTAGGGCGCGGCGCACAATACCCCGTGGCCATGGAAGGCGCGCTTAAACTCAAGGAGATCTCCTACATTCATGCTGAAGCCTATCCCGCAGGTGAACTGAAGCATGGTCCGTTGGCGCTGGTGGATGAAAACATGCCTATTATTGCGGTGGCACCCAATAATGAGTTATTGGAAAAATTAAAATCCAACTTGCAGGAAGTGCGCGCCCGGGGCGGCGAACTGCTGGTATTTGCCGACATGCACTCTGAACTGCAACAGGCCGATGGCATACAGGTATTAAATGTTGCGCCAGTAGATGATGC
>QIGJ01000376.1 GCA_003229995.1 Gammaproteobacteria bacterium
AACCAGATGTTTACGCCCGGCACTTCCGTGTACAACACGAAACGCTGGCTCCGGAAACACTGGATATACTGCGTGAAACCTGTCAATTGGATATCAATACCCTGCCCGAAAATTTCGACGCAACCGCTGTGGGCCTGCTCATCACCGATATGGACTCCACTCTCATCAATATCGAATGCGTGGATGAAATCGCCGATTTTATTGGCGTGAAACCCCAGGTCAGCGCCATCACCGAAGCCGCCATGCGCGGTGAGCTGGACTTTGCCACCTCATTGAGACAGCGCGTCGCTCTGTTGGAAGGGCTAGATACCTCCGCCCTGCAACATGTGTATGACGAACGTCTACAATTAAACCCTGGAGCCGGAATATTGATCAGTGGACTCAAACAACGCCAGATCAAAACAGCGCTGGTCTCCGGCGGTTTCACCTTTTTCACCGAGTACCTCAAACAACGCCTGGACCTGGATTTCACCCTGGCCAACGTGCTCGCTCAGGAAAAGGGAAAACTTAACGGCACAGTGGAAGGTGTCATTGTCGGTGCCGAGGCCAAAGCGGAATATTTGCAACAACTCTGCAAACAACTCGGCATCACTCACCCACAGGTTATCGCCATGGGTGATGGTGCCAACGATTTGCAAATGCTGAACATTGCCGGACTGGGTGTGGCCTATCATGCGAAACCAGCCGTCCGCGCACAGGCCGATGTATCGATACAATTTGGTGGACTGGATACGGTATTGGATTTTTTGGAATAGTTTGGAGTAGCGCCATGCAAAAAATGACTGCAAAAATGGTTACCCGTAAAAACAACAGAGCATTGCGCCCTGACTGGCTGCTTGCGCTGTTTTTGACGCTATGCACACAAACGGCCACTGCCGTGCCTTTTGGTGTATTTGATGCCCGCACCATGGCCATGGGCGGTGTGGGGGTGGCCTCGGGACCACAATTCGCGGTCTTTAATAATCCGGCTCTGCTGGCCACCGCAGATGAAATTCACGAATGGTTTTTATTGGCACCGACGCTCAGCCGACAACAGGGTGATCCCGACAATGTCGAAGACAGCCTCAGCGCCTTTCAACAAGCCGCTGATACACTGGACGGCAACAATAATGCCGCCAACCGGGCTGCGATACAGCAACAACTCAATGCACTGGATGGCGGCTTGTACAGCACCAGCCGCAATTCAGCCTTCGTGCTGGCAATACCCAGCCGCATTCTCAGTGGTGCGGCATTTTTTAATATCTATGAAGCATCCACTGCCCAACCCATGATAGGCGGTGACAATCTCGCTACTCCCAGTTATTCCTCCACACTGGCACAACGCGGGCTGCGCATCGTTGAAAACGGTGTTGCTGCCGCCAAAGTACTGAATGGAAGTGGTTGGATGCAAAACCTGACCGTGGGTTTCAGTGCAAAACTTTTGTTGGTCTCGGGCTATGGTTATGCTGATCCATTGCGCAGTGCAGATATTGACATCAATCGTACCGGCGGCAAAAGCAAAGGCCAGTTCATCTTCGATATCGGTGTATTGAAAGAGTTTGGTGTGTGGAAAATGGGATTGGTCGCAAAGAATATCGTGCCTGGAAATTACAAATATGGTGACAGCGGCGATGTCTTTAAAATTGAACCGCAACTACGTGCCGGTTTTGCCTACCAAAGTCGCTATTCTGTATTGGAACTGGACATCGACCTGCTGAAAAATGACCCTGTCGGCTTTGGTTCCGCCTCACAAATTGCTGCCCTGGGCTGGGAGTGGCAGGCATGGCAATGGCTGATATTACGCGCTGGCTACAATCAGAACCTGACTGGCAATAAAGCCACTTACGGCTCCGCCGGTATTGGGCTGCTAATCAGTACACTACAAATAGATGCTGCTGCCTATAGCGGCAACGAAGGTGAAGGTGTATCCGCCCAGCTGGGCTTGCAATTCTAAAACATTTGCCTGGGGATTTAAAATCCCACCACGTCATCAGATAGCAACATTCTGGCTTGGAAAAGCATTACACCTCCTTGAAAAAAAGGCGTTGGGAGGGGTAAAGAAAACACGCACAGAACCAATATCTTGAAGTCTCGTGGCAATGACTTCTACTATTGCTCTACTCCCGCATCTAAGGAATGGGCACGCAATAACTTCCCGGTTTAGCGCCCGGATTTAGTCCGTATTCGTTCGTTCTGATTGAACAAAAGTGCAGGAATAGTATTGAAGAACGGGCGAAGACGGGCTGAAGTCGGGATGCTAAACAGGGAAATTATTGCGTGCCCATTCCTAAGTAGTAATGCATTACTACTTATACCCGTAGCGTTTGGGATTTAGATTTAAATGTGCGTCATATTTATTTTGTGGCCAAGCAAAATGACGCGGAATAGTCACTCTATTGCAAGACATTTTAACGCCGCCACGGAATCAATAGGACACACACTGAACACCTAAATTTCAATCGCTACGGGTATATATAGCCACCCTCAGACAACAAAAAACATCAGACTGACAAAAAACAGGGGGCGGTTTCCCTACCCCCCTTCTTCTAATGAGTTCCTTTAAGAAAGGAAACTATTTTTTTGGTTCTAGATTAATTCATTACAGCGGAACCCAACACTCTTCTTTGAAAGTCACCATACCTACGACTTGTGTTTGTCCTTCTTGTCCTTGTCGTCTTTATGCTTGTCGTCCTTATGTTTGTCCTTCTTGTCCTTGTCGTCTTTATGCTTGTCGTCCTTATGTTTGTCCTTCTTGTACTTGTCGTCTTTATGCTTGTCGTCCTTATGTTTGTCCTTCTTGTACTTGTCGTCTTTATGCTTGTCGTCCTTGTGTTTGTCCTTCTTGTACTTGTCGTCTTTATGCTTGTCGTCCTTGTGTTTGTCCTTCTTGT
>QIGJ01000099.1 GCA_003229995.1 Gammaproteobacteria bacterium
ATCACAATAAGGATTGCACGCAAAGTTGTCATTCACTCTACGAATCAATATCTCGCCTAAAAGCGCCTACTTTTGGTGCACTGCGCAAGCACGATCACTTGCAGGATCTAAGTGTCATAAAATCTAACGCAAAGACGCAGAGAACGCAAAGCGATATCTTTGCTGGTTATCTTCTCATCCTTTGCGTTGGGTTTTCATTGCCCGGGCTCTGTTGCATATGCTGAAAACAGGGCAATTTAGCCCTTAATTCACATTCAAGAGTTTGTGTAAAACGGTTTTAAAGAGAAAAAGGGTAGACGGTAAATTTGCAAGTACTGACAGATTGCCTGGAAGTTGTGTCATGAGTGAATTTGTTGTCTGGGTTGGCGTTTATTTTATGTCTTCGCGAATTATGTCAAACTCCCCGGCAAATTATTGCTACAACCGCTATCGGGTTTGTTTGCGACGGCTGGAACTGGTTGAAAAATCACCATGAGGGAAGACCATGAATTTGCATGAATATCAGGCAAAAATGTTATTTTCAGATTTTGGCATTCCGGTGCCTGTCGGCCATGTGATCTCCACAGTGAGTGAGGCGAAAACACTGAAAGGGGATGGCTGGGTGGTCAAGGCACAGGTGCATGCGGGTGGCCGTGGTAAAGGTGGGGGTGTGAAGCAGGTATCGAATGCCGATGAACTGGAAACCGTGGTGCGTGGTTTGTTGGGTGGTCTGCTGGTGACACACCAGACTGGTCCCAAGGGTTTACCCATCGACAAATTGTTGATTGAGTCGCCCTGTGATATCGCCAGAGAATTGTATCTTGGTGCGTTGATTGACCGCAGTTGCAATCAGTTGGTGTTTATCGCTTCCAGCATGGGGGGCATGGATATCGAAGCCGTTGCCGTCAGTGAGCCGGACAACATTCTGCAAGTGGTGGTGGATCCCGTCACTGGCCTGCAACCTTTTCAATGCCGACAGATTGCCTTTGACTTGGGGTTGGAGGGCGCGCAAATCCGCGAGTTAACACACATCATGTTAAGTCTGTATCGCCTATTCACAGAAAAGGATTTGAGTCTGGTGGAAATCAATCCGTTAGTAATAACCGGCGAAGGAAAATTGTTGGCCTTGGATGCCAAAATCAATCTGGATGACAATGCGTTGTTTCGGCACAAGGATCTGGAAGAAATGTGTGATCCCATGCAGGAAGACCCCACCGAACACAAAGCGGCGCAGTTTGATCTCAACTATGTGACACTGGACGGCAACATCGGCTGCATGGTCAATGGTGCGGGGCTGGCCATGGCAACCATGGATATCATCAAACTGCATGGTGGTGACCCGGCAAATTTTCTGGACGTGGGAGGGGGTACCACAGCGGATCGTGTTGCCGAGGCATTAAAATTGATTGTTGCCGACGATAAGGTTGAAGCGATTCTGGTGAATATTTTTGGTGGCATTGTGCGTTGTGATTTAATTGCTGATGGCATTATTCAGGCGATCCGCGAAATTAATTTGGGTGTGCCGGTGGTGGTGCGATTGGAAGGTACCAACGCCGAGGCCGGGCGTGAAAAACTGAATGACAGCGGTTTGTCGATTATAACCGCAGGTGATCTGGCGGATGCCGCAGCCAAGGTCGTGCAAGCCAGCCAATCACAAGGAAAAAACTGATGTCGATTCTTATCAATAAAAAGACACGGGTTATCTGCCAGGGGTTTACCGGCAAACATGGCACATTTCATTCGGAACAAGCGATTGCTTACGGCACGCATTTTGTGGGCGGCGTTACGCCGGGCAAGGGTGGACAGACACACCTGGATCGCCCGGTATTTAACACAGTAAAAGATGCAGTGGCAGAAACACAGGCAGACGCCAGTATGATTTTTGTACCCGCTGTATTTGCCGCTGATTCTATTCTGGAAGCGGCCAATGCCGGCATCAAGGTTATCGCGTGTATTACTGAAGGTATTCCGGTGCTGGACATGGTTAAAGTGAAAGCGGCACTCAAGGGCAGCGATGTACACCTGATTGGTCCCAATTGCCCAGGCATTATTACCCCGGATGAATGCAAGATTGGTATCATGCCCGGAGTGATTCATAAAAAGGGCGGCATTGGCATAGTCTCGCGCTCCGGCACGCTGACCTACGAAGCGGTGTATCAAACAACGCTCAATGGTTTGGGGCAAAGTACCTGTGTGGGCATCGGTGGTGACCCGATTCAAGGCACCAACTTTATCGATTGCTTGGAAATGTTCGAGCAAGACCGGCAAACCAAAGGCATCATCATGGTGGGCGAAATCGGTGGTAGCTCCGAAGAAGAAGCGGCTGAATATATTCAACACCATGTAAAAAAACCGGTGGTGGGTTACATCGCGGGCGTCACTGCACCCCCAGGAAAACGCATGGGCCATGCTGGGGCGATTATTTCCGGTGGTAAAGGCACGGCCAAAGACAAGTTTGCTGCACTGGATGCTGCACTGGATGCAGCAGGAGTGTCTATAGCCCGTTCGCCTGCGGAACTGGGTGTGCGCATGATGGAATTTTTTAATTAGCCAGAAATATAAATTTTATCGTATAAGTCATAATTTGTTTCAGGATGACGGCCAGTATTTTTTAGCACTGTTTTTCAGGACTCTCTTCCTCATGTCTCAACGTTTGTGTGTGGTCATCGCTCAACAAAATTATCTGGTCGGTGATGTTTCCGGTAATGCGGTAAAAGTCATCGAAGCCGCATTGCGCGCTCGTGATGTATGTCAGGCGGATGCAATTCTTTTTCCTGAATTGACACTGACCGGATATCCGCCAGAAGATTTGTTATTGCGCCCCGGTTTACACCGAGCAGTGAATCAGGCATTGGAGAACATTCAGGCGCAGGTAACGGGAATTGATATTGTGCTGGGTTTCCCTGAGCAAACTGATACCGGTTTATTTAATGCCGCCGCAGTGTTGCGTGATGGCAAACGCATTGCCACTTACCACAAATGTCATTTGCCCAATTACAATGTGTTTGATGAAAAGCGTTATTTTACAGCAGGTAATAAACCCTGCGTAGTGGACATTGCCGGGGTGCCGGTGGGGCTGACAGTTTGTGAAGATATCTGGTACAGCGACCCTATGCTCAAAGCGAAGCAGGCAGGCGCACAGCTTGTGCTTAATTTGAATGCCTCCCCCTTTCATCGGGAAAAAGGTGTTGAACGCGAAGCCGAACTGGAAAAACGGGTACAAGAAGCGGGTTTGCCCGTAGTGT
>QIGJ01000257.1 GCA_003229995.1 Gammaproteobacteria bacterium
GGCGGACGTGGCGAGGTGTTGGAGGCATTGTTCGCGGGTGTTGATGTGATTGCCGATAGCGATGCGGGACGTACCTTCAAGGCTTTTTGGCGTTTGCTGACAGACCCGGAACAAAGTGCAGGTCTTGATGTGGCACTGGAGCAAGTGCTCTCACGGGACTTCGCGCATCAGCTGGAGCGGCAGGAAAAACGCTTTTTGTTACAGCTCACCCGGTTGTTGCTGGAACAGGGGGCAGAAGTGCATGAAGTGCTGCAAAACTTTGCGCGAGGTTTGAAACAGTTTGTGCAAAGTCGTGACTATCAGCAGCAACGTCGTTTGAGCCGGTTAATCAAAACGGCGCAGCGTGCAGCTTTGGCGGCTAAAGACCAAATCCGGGTGAATGAAAATATTGGCCACACGCTTTATCTGACCAGCAGTAAAATCGATTCATTGTCACGACAGGTTTTGCATGACCCCAGCCTGGATATGATTGAGGGAGGTGTTCCTTTGGCGGAAACCGCTGAAATATCGCTGGAGGCAGTGAGTGAACTGGTGGCTCAGTCGGAAATTGATTTCCGTCGTTTGCAGGGACATATTACACAGTTGCTGGAAAAACGGAGCCAGATCTCGGTTGCCGAAGTGATGGAGCATTATCCGGCGGAGCAGGGGTTGGGCAGTGTGGTAGGGTATCTTGCCATCGGTGTACGCCATGGTGTGCGGGCGGACAGTACCGGAGACAGTGCCGGAGACAGTACTGAGATCGTTGATTGGGAAGGCGCGGATGGTATTCCCCGCAGTGCCCGTATTCCCCGCATTTATTTTGTAAAAGAGTCATTTAACACCCGTCATGATGGCATATAAAGTAGTGTGGGCATGTTTTTAGCCGGAATCCAGAGGTTTAAAGCCCTGGGCAAGCGTTTCAGCACAGTGGGAGGTTACGTTGTCGTGGTGCTGGCAAATGACGTGTTAAGGAACGTGCACGAAATAACTTCCCTGTTTTGCATCCCGGCTTCAGCCCGTCTTCGTCCGTTCCTCAATCACAAAAGCTCGAAATAGACAGAACGAACGAATACGCACTAAATCCGGGCGCCAAACAGGGAAGTTATTTCGTGCCCATTCCTAAATACCCGGTGATTTTTTTAAAAGCAGCGTGTTTTTAACGCTTGATTCACATTAAAAGTGTAAAGTTAACGAGTGCATACTTTACGTTATAAACAGAGTCGTATGATGGAATATTCTGAAAAAGAACCTGACTCACTTGAGCGGTTGCCAGATGAGGCCGATGAAAAAGAGCAGGTTGCCACGGAATTGTTTCCGGGGGATTTGGGCCAATTGCCCATGGATGCACGACGGGTATTGGTACAACTATTGTCCGGCCCTTCGCTGGATGCGAAGCGACATACAAAACTATGGCCGGTATTGTCGCGTCATGAAGCACTTATTCGTTCACGCCTCGCTGAATTGTTTCTGGAACTGGTGCTGGATCGTGATATGCAGGTGGCCTTTACCCGTCAGGCAGACACGGGGGATCTGGAAACACCCACGCTATTGCGTCGTACCAATCTGACTTTTATTGATTCGGTGTTAATGCTCTACCTCCGTCAACAATTGACCGAAGCAGAAACACAAGGATTACGTGCGGTAGTGTCTGCAACGGATATGCGCGAGCAGCTGGGGCTTTACGAGCAAAGTGTCAACACGGATCGGGCCGGGTTCGACAAACGGGTAAATGCCGCTATTGAGAAAGCCAAAAAGAACAGCATTCTCAGCCGGATAAGAGACAGCGATGAACGTTATGAAGTAGCACCGACACTGAAGCTGTTATTCAGTGCCGAGCAAATTGGTTCGTTGCTCCGGCAATATCAGTCTCTGTTAGCAGAAGATGTTCAGTCGGACGAAGGCCACGACAATGAATAATGTCGAAGAACTTACGCTGGATATGTTATTGACCGAGCAATACCGTATGCGCCGGTTGCAGGTTTTTAACTGGGGCACTTTTTCCGGACTGCATAATATCCCTGTTGCCGCAGACGGTTTTCTGATTGTCGGACGTTCAGGATCGGGCAAGTCCACATTGCTGGATGCACTTTCCGCCTTGTTGGTGCCGCCGCCCTGGTTAGGCTTCAATGCCGCCGCGAGAGAGGGAGACCGTGGCCGTTATGACCGCAATCTGGTCTCTTATATTCGCGGTGCCTGGGCGGATCAGAAGGATGTGGATTCCGGCCAGATTGCCACCCAGTTCCTGCGGGCAGACAGCACCTGGTCGGCATTGATGGTGGAGTATGCCAATCAGGCAGGGCAGGTGGTGAGCCTGATTCAGTTGTACTGGTTGCGCGGTACGACAACCCGCAGCGCCGATGTCAAACGCCATTACATGCTGGCGGAACGGCCTTTTGATGTTATGCAGGAACTGGCGGATTTCAAACTCGATATCCGCAAACTGAAACAGCAACTGGACGACGTTTACCATAACGATAAATTCAGACCCTACAGTGAGCGCTTTCGTCGCCTGCTGGGCATTGACAGCGAGATGGCCCTGAAGCTGTTACACAAAACTCAGTCCGCAAAAAACCTGGGAGACCTGAATCACTTTCTGCGTGAATTCATGTTAGACAAACCGGAGACCTTTGCGGTCGCCGAACGTCTGGTCGAGGAATTTGATGAGCTGGATGCTGCCCATCAATCTGTGGTGATTGCGCGCGAGCAAGTCGAAACTCTGCAACCCGCGCGCGAAAACCACCAGCGATTGACCGGGGTGTTGCAAGAAGGCAATCAGCTCGATGAATTGATTGCCGGTGTGGATGCCTATCGGGATGAACGCAAAGCCGTGTTGCTGGAAGAGGAAATCTCCCGACTGCGCACAAAAGACCAGAGCCTTGAAGGACAGGAACAACGTCAAGGCGAAAACCTGGAAAACCTCAAGACGCAGCTGGCGAATCTGGAAAGAGATCACCGGGAGCAGGGCGGTGGGCGCATCGAACAAATCGAACAGGAAAAACGCCAGAGTGAACAACAGCGTGATGAACGACTGGCGAAACGTGCTCAGGCACAACAAGCCTGTGAACAACTGGGCTGGGTGTTATCGGATTCGCCTCAGGCCTATGCCGAACTGGCAGGACGTGCGCGAGACTATGTTGACAGCTGGCAGAAAAAAAGCGAAGCACTGCGTGATCGTCAATTCCAGATTAGGCAACAGAAAAAAGACACCGAAACCGAATTTGACGGAAAGAAATCGATGCCATGCAGCGTCAACCATCCAATATTCCTGCCCACATGCTGGAGTTACGGGTACGACTGACCGACGCACTGGGGCTTCTGGATGAAGACTTACCGTTTGTCGGAGAACTGATTGAAGTGCGCGAAGAGGACGTACTCTGGAGCGGTGCCATCGAACGTGTACTGCATGGTTTTGCACTGTCGTTATTGGTGGATGAACGTCACTACGCCGCAGTCACCACTTATGTGAATGATACCCGGCTGAAGCAACGACTCGTTTATCATCGCCTCACTGCAAAAAGTCACACACGTTCTGCAACCATCCACAACAATTCCCTGATCTACAAACTGCAACTGAAAGAAACGGCGT
>QIGJ01000115.1 GCA_003229995.1 Gammaproteobacteria bacterium
ACATAATCACCATTGATGAACACCTGCGGCACACTGTCAATACCGGCCACAGCCCGCAGGGTGCGACTGGTGTAATCACGATTCAGTATCAGTTCTTCATAGGCGATACCGCGTTGCTGCAACAGATCCTTGGCCCGGGCGCAATATTCGCAACCGGGGCGGGTGAAAATACTAACGTCCAGCGGCCGTTTGGCATCGGGAGCGATGTGACCAAGCATGGTGTCGGCATCGGAGACGCCGTAGGGATCGCCAGACACGTTGGGTTCGATGAACTGCTTTTCGATCACACCATCTTTCACCAGCATGGAATAACGCCAGGAGCGTTTGCCGAAGCCAAGGTCTTCTTTATCCACCAACAGACCCATGCCGTCGGTGAAGTCACCGTTGCCATCCGGCAGGAAGGTGATATTTTCTGCTTTTTGGTCAGCCGCCCATTCATTCATCACAAAGGCATCGTTGACGGACATGCAAATGATCTCATCCACGCCGTGCTCTTTGAAAACAGGAGCCAGCTGGTTGAAGCGCGGTACATGTGATGACGAGCAGGTGGGTGTGAAGGCACCAGGCAATGAAAATACGATGACTGTTTTGCCTGCGAAAATATCTTCACTATCGAGATTAACCCAGTCGTGATCGTGGCGGGTGTGCAGGGTAACGTTGGGTACACGCTGGCCTTCTTTGTTGGGGAATGTTTTTTTGCTCATATTGCCGTCCTCTGGTTACAAAAGTGGGTTGCAGAAATCAAATGGGTGATTCGTTTTAAAAACAAGTTTTGGTAAAACTTGCCAGCAGTATAGTGACGGCATGATCTTCGGTAAAATAGAATTTTTATATCGATGCGTTCTATTTTATAGAACGATATAGGTGTATCACGCAGAGTGGAAAAACGCTGAAATTACCAACGTCGATAAAGCTTACATTTATCACTGCAAATGGGTATATTACGCAAAAAATACGCTTCTGTTGGGAGTTGTATGCTCGGATGTCAAGATGGCGGGTTCAGTGGTGTTTGGCTAAGCCTGATTTGTCGCGTTTTTTAATTTAACAAAAAATGATAGACCTTCCTGATTACCCATCAAAGTTCAACCGGAAGTTCAGCCGGTACCGAAGGCAATATAACCCGTAAACCCGATAAATATACGGCTGTGGCCAGGCTTCAGGGTTTCTTCATGGCTGAATTCCATCTCGTAATCAGGTAGGCCTGTTATCACATGACCCTTTTACTGATTGTTCTGATCCCTTTGCTGGGTGCCTTGCTGGTGCCCGTTGCGGGTGTCCGTGGCCGCATGGGCGCAGCGTTGATGGCAGGAGCATTGACGGCCACCGCACTGGGTTTGTTGTTAAGCCTTGCGCCGCAGGTGTTTGCCGGAGAGGTTTTGGTGAGCAGTTGGGCCTGGATGGCGGATTTCGGCCTTTATTTTTCTTTCCGTCTCGATGGGCTGGGCCTGTTGTTCGCCCTGTTGATTCTCGGTATTGGTCTGTTGGTGATTCTCTACGCCACGTATTATCTGTCGCCCAAAGATTCCATGTCCAAATTTTTTGCCTTCATGATGCTTTTCATGGGATCGATGCTGGGTGTGGTGTTGTCAGAAAACCTGATTCTGTTGTTGATCTTCTGGGAGCTGACCAGCTTGACTTCATTCCTGCTAGTCAGTTTTTGGCGTCATCGTGCCGATGCCCGTCAGGGGGCGCGTATCGCGCTGGCGATAACCGGTGGTGGTGGTCTTTGTTTACTGGCCGGCATTCTGTTGCTGGGTGAAATTGTTGGCAGTTATGAGCTGTCGGTGGTGCTGGCTTCGGCGGATTTGATTCAAAACCATGATCTGTTCGCGCCCGCTCTGATTCTGATTTTGCTAGGGGCGTTTACCAAATCCGCACAATTCCCCTTCCATTTCTGGTTGCCTCATGCCATGGCGGCACCCACACCGGTCAGTGCCTACCTGCACTCGGCAACGATGGTTAAAGCTGGTGTTTTTCTGTTGGCACGTATGCATCCGGCCCTGTCCGGCGGTGATTTATGGTTTTATCTGGTGACCACGGCCGGGTTGGTGACTCTGGTATTTGCCGCCTATGTTGCACTGTTTCGACATGACCTCAAGGGGCTGCTGGCCTATTCGACCATCAGCCACCTGGGGCTGATCACCCTGTTATTTGGCTTCGGCACACCGCTAGCGGCCGGCAGTTGCCGGAGTGTTTCACATTATCAATCACGCCACTTTCAAGGCTTCGCTGTTTATGGCGGCGGGCATTATTGACCATGAGGCGGGAACGCGGGATATGCGCCGTCTCAATGGATTATTCAAATACATGCCCTATACGGCGGTGTTGGCGATGGTAGCGGCAGCGGCGATGGCCGGTGTGCCGTTGCTTAATGGCTTTATCAGCAAAGAGATGTTTTTTGTTGAGACCCTGGCATTGCAGCGTCTTGATAACTGGGCATGGCTGATTCCTGCACTGGCGACCTTGGGAGGGGTGTTTGCGGTGGCCTATTCGCTGCGCTTTATTCACGATGTCTTTTTCAATGGTGAGCCCAAGAATCTGCCCAAGGTGCCACATGAACCTCCCCGCTGGATGAAAATACCCGTTGAGGTGTTGGTGACGCTGTGCCTGCTGGTAGGGCTATTTCCTGCCTTTACGGTGGGCCCGTTGCTAGCGACGGCTGCTGGCGGGGTATTGCAGGCACCTTTGCCTGAGTACAGTCTGGCCATCTGGCATGGTTTTAATCTCGCGCTGATGATGAGTTTTGTCGCTTTGGTGGGGGGCATTCTGTTCTATCTGCTGCGCCATCGCCTGTTTGCCTTGCACGCCCGTTTGTTGCCGGACGAATTTGGTGCCAAGCAGGTTTTCGACAAACTGATCAGGGGATTGGTGGAGACTTCCCGCTGGATAACCCATCTGCTGGAAAACGGCTCCTTGCAGCGTTATATGGCGCTTCTGGTGGGAGCAGCAGTGACGGTGGGCCTTTATGCGGCGGCTCAGCATGGTGCGGTCAACTTCTCGATGTCGGGT
>QIGJ01000095.1 GCA_003229995.1 Gammaproteobacteria bacterium
TTTCTTACCGGCATTGCCCCGGAAGGCGTAGCAGTAACACCGGATATTACCTACTACCTCGACTTTACCATCAAAATGTTTTTTGCTTTTGGGCTGGCATTTGAAGTACCCATTGCCACTATCCTGGTGGTGTGGAGCGGTATCAGTACCGCTGAAAAACTTGCGGCCAAACGTCCTTACGTTATTGTCGGTGCTTTTGTGTTTGCCATGTTGCTGACGCCACCGGATGTGATTTCACAAACTCTGTTGGCAATTCCGATGTGGATTTTGTTTGAGCTGGGATTAATTTTTTCACGTTTTTACACCAAGCCGGAAGAAGCGGAAAACAGTATCGGGGGAGATGCTGCTCCGGCTTCCCCTCCAACGGCGAAGGAAGCCACAGCGGCTACGGCAGCTACGGTTTCAACGGCGGCAGAAAGCCGTGTAGAGCCTGTCGTCGCTGATCCGATCAATGAACCGGAAACCGGGTCGGATGATGCTGGTTATGGTGATATCGACGACGATAAAGATGCCAATGACTCCGGTCATGGCGAGTATGAACCGCCAACCGAGGCTGAACTGGATGCTGAACTGGACCGGCTGGAAACGGAAGAAAATGCCGAAGCCGCTATGCCTGAGGGACAAGATGATGAGCTGATCAAGCCTGATGATGGTAAAAAAAATAAGGAATAGGCATAAACAGCCCCTCTGTAAAAACAACAACCTGGTGTGGTACTCGGGTATAATCGGTATCACTTTTAACCAACGGCAAAAGATGCAGACCGAGGAAAGAATCATGGCGAGAATGGTACAATGTGCAGTCACAAATCAGCAGGGAGAGGGGCTCGATACTGTGCCACATCCCGGTGAATTGGGACAACGCATTTTTGAAAATGTCTCGAAAGATGGCTGGGGCCAGTGGCTGGAACGCCTGACCTTGATTATCAATGAAAATGGCCTGTCCACCGCAGACCCTGCCAGTGTCGAGGTTATCGAAAAACATATGCAGGGCTTTTTCTTTAACGAGGGTGAAATGGGCAGTCTGCCTGAAGGATTTACACCGCCAGGCGCTAAAAAATAAACGTTTCCTGACGGTAAAAAACGCGCAGCCCAGCGCGTTTTTATGTCGAATCCGGTAAGGAATTTGCGATGTTTTTTGACAATATCTTCCGCAAAATGCTGTTGCCCAGCTCAGTGGTTATCGCAGTGCTGATCAATGGTTGTGAGCCTCCGCAGCAAATAAATCAGTCATCTGCGCAACAGTTAGCACCACAGGCAGGTATTCCAAAAGCCAAAGGTGGGCTTAGAGCACCGTCCACCGAAACCGCTTATGCGCTGGAGTATTTTGAACCAACACCGGAAAATCCCGAATACGGCACGCTCATGGTCAATGATCACGCCTTTCTGGTGCCCGAAGGCGTTCCTCGTCCCTCCATACAGAGCGTGTATCTTTTATCGCATTGGGAAATCAAACAGGGAGAAAGCGTACTTGACATAGGCACAGGCTCTGGTGTGCAGTCGATTTTTGCGGCTGAAATCAGTGACCATATCGTCGCGACCGATATCTCTGCCAAGGCAGTGGAAACGGCCAAACTTAACGTCCAGCGCTTCGGCTTGCAGGATAAAATTGATGTACGTTCTCCCGGCGATTTGTTTGCTCCCGTCAAACCTGATGAGCGCTTTGATGTCATTTTGTTTAACATTGACTATCCCTCCAACCAATACACGCAATTCTGGTGGGAGATACATGAACGTTTTTTTGCACAAGTTCGGCAGCACCTCAAACCCAATGGGCGGATTTATTACCAGATTGGCTACATTGACAACATTCCCCGGGTTAAAGCCATGGCCGACAAAAACGGATTGCGCATCATGCGTTTGCGCATGGATGAACGACTGATCTTCCGGCGTGCACCCATCGTTTTTTTATTACAAAGCGAAGCTGATGTCAGAGAACAACTGCGTCGTAAAGACATTGCCTATGAGCGCCAGATTGAGGCAGATAAACGTCGGACGGACAGATAGGGCATAAGGAGTGAAAGGAGGCTGAATCAGCACTTTTTTGCCTGGGTGCCACCAACACTACTTTCTTGTACAAAAAGTGTGCGTCACGAAGCGTAAGCCTGTACACTACGCGCCCTTCCCGTCCCCGGCTTCGCCCGGTAGCGCTCATGGGATGGGAACGACACAGGTATTTCCGCGAATTCCGGCTCTTACTTTTTTGATGAAAAGCGAGCTTCTCTCGCATTCAATCATTCAAAAGCATTCATACAAGTGCAGGAACAACAACACATGACTACCGACACGGTAACCGCGTTCGATCAACTGGCGCTGAGCAAACCCATTCTTAAAGCTCTGGATGAAGTAGGCTACGAAAGCCCCTCGCCCATTCAGGCAGAAACCATCCCCCTGCTACTGGAAGGCAGAGACGTACTGGGTCAGGCACAAACCGGCACGGGTAAAACCGCCGCGTTTGCTCTGCCCCTGCTCTCCAATCTTGATCTCAAACAAAAAGACCCGCAGGTATTAGTGCTGGCACCCACTCGCGAACTGGCCATTCAGGTAGCCGAAGCTTTTCAAAAGTACGCCAAACATCTAAAAGGCTTTCACGTATTACCGATTTATGGCGGTCAGGATTATCGTGGCCAGATTCGTGCTTTGCAACGTGGCGTACATGTGGCAGTCGGCACGCCGGGTAGAGTGATGGATCACATGCGTCGCGGCACACTCAAGCTGGACCAGCTCAGCGCCATGGTGCTGGACGAAGCTGACGAAATGTTGCGCATGGGTTTTGTTGACGACGTGGAATGGATATTGGAACAAACACCGGAAGAACGACAAATTGCGCTGTTCTCCGCCACCATGCCACCACAGATTCGTCGTATTGCCACGCGTCATTTAAACAACCCGGCGCAAATTACCATCAAAGCCAAAACGGCAACGGTTGACACCATTCGACAGCGTTTTTGGCCGGTGAGCGGCATGCACAAGCTTGACGCACTGACACGAATCTGCGAAGCCGAACCCTTCGATGCAATGATAGTATTTGTGCGTACCAAAACCGCCACCGTGGAACTGGCCGAAAAACTGTCTGCTCGTGGTTATGCTGCTGCCGCCATTAATGGCGACATCCAGCAAAACCTGCGTGAGCGCACCATCAATAATCTGAAAAAAGGCAA
>QIGJ01000120.1 GCA_003229995.1 Gammaproteobacteria bacterium
CCAGATAGGCGCGCCCCCACTTTTGGTCAGGCTCAAGATGGCAGCCTTCGGCCCACTCATTCCAGGCATTTATGAATACAATCTGTTCATCGCCTGCATATCGTTGCCGGGTTCGTGCGACTATATTGCCAAGCCATTGTTTAAATATAGCCGGTGTGGAACCGATAAATATTTCGGCATTGGCACCGCGCCTCGCGCTGTTGTCCCACATTGGCGACACGCAGCGAAACCAGCAGTAGTCCGGTTCAGGTTTGGATAACATACCCTGCACGGTAGCAGGGTATGAATACACACGGCCTTCTCGAAAAACGGAAGGCAATAAGTTAAGTTTACCCAGCAGGCTGGCCACGTGCCCACGAAACAAAGTCTTCCCGCTCCTTGATGAATTGGGTGCAAATTCAACTGCAGCGTTGAATCCGATGCTATCGGGATCAACCCCTTTCATAAAATTTTCAACACGCGCAAGATAAAGACCAGGTAGCCCTGCCTTTTTCACCTCTTCCTGCCAGAGTGCCGAGGTTTTGCTGGGGTCAGGCAAACAGCGGCTTTCCGTTGATGCGAATGTAACGCGGGTCTTTGAAAGCGGAAATCAGGCTGCGTATGTGTGCAAGATCGTCTTCGTGGCTGTAATGCTGTTCCAGCAGGACATTTCGCTCACCACCGTCCCACACGCGCGTCCAGTTCTCGTTGGCCCAGCACAGGCAAAAGGGCAAATCCGGCTTACCGGAGGTAAGCACCTCATTGAACGGACGTTCCAGAATGCGCTGGCCGTTGAACCAGTAGTGGTAGTAGCAAAATCCATAGATACCATGTTCCCGTGCCAGTTCGGCCTGGGCCTCACGCGCTTCCTGCAGGCGCAGGTCGTAAAAACCCAGATCAGCGGGCAAGTGTGGTTGGTAATGCCCCGGAAACAGTGGTTTGGCCTTTGTTACATTGCGCCATTCGGTGAAACCTCGCCCCCACCACTCGTCATTCTCAGGGATAGTGGTACTGAGGGAGGTAGAAGGCAATGGCACGAATGTCTGACATTGTTATGTCTCTTTGGCCATGCAATTGGTACGACTGGACTGAATAACATTCTCAATTTCGGATTGAACACTGGCTGCATACGCCTCCAGTGTGAATTTTTGGTTGAGGCGCTCCTTGCCAGCATTAATAAACTTAGCGGCTAATTCTGGCTCGCCTAATATGCGTTTGATTGTGGCCGCCATTACACTAGGACTTCTAGGTGGAACCAGAAGACCAGTGATTTCATCAAGCACGATTTCTTCAGGCCCACCGCATCTAGTTGATACAACGGGAACTCCGGCAGCCATAGCTTCAATGACGGTTCTGCCAAAAGGTTCCTCATCAGCAGCAACGACTAGAAGATTGACGCCAGCCATGAGACGCGGGATATCATCACGATGCGATAAAAAATGAAATCTATTTCCCATCCCATACCTTTCCACATGATTTTTAACTCTTTGGACATTGTCAGAAGGTCCATCGCCGACCACTAGAAAAGTTGCATCAATGTCTGATTCAAGTAGTTGGTGTGCAGCCTCCACGAATAAATCTAGCCCTTTACGAGGAATAATTGAGCCAATTATGGTTACGATCTGGCTATGTGTAGATATACCTAGCTCATTTTTGAGGGCAAGGGTAGATTCTTTACGATCAAAATTAAACTTATTAGGATCAACACCGTTGTAAACAATGACTAGTTTTCTGTGTAAGCAACTGGTTTGGTAGGATTTATAAAGGTAATGTGAGTTCACTAATACGCGTTGTGATAGCGCATATATGAGCCATCGAACTAGAAACACAGGGACTAGTGTACGGAGTTGGCTATTCCCATTAATTTGCTCACGCAGATGCCAAATATGAGGTCGACCTGTGATTCTTGCTGCTAAAGCCCCTTCAATGCATGTTATGGTATTTGTATAAACAATATCGATTTCATTCTGTTCTATTTGATAGGCAAGTGCCCATACACGCCCACGTAGACCAGATATGAATTTCTTTGTTCGATAAAACCATGCCTTCTTGGCCGCACTGCCTGATGCGATCCAATGAATTATCAGTCGGATCCTAACGGGGATTTTTAATGAGCGGACTGCCTCTGTGAGCGATCCTTCGTCTGGGGCAATAACCATCGGTTCAAAACGATCACGGTCAATTTTCTCTAATAACCCAAGCAAAGATTGCTGTGCACCGTATATACCTGAGTCATGAGAGAGGAACAAAATACGAATCGGTTTTAGCATGTTTCAGGCGGAGTATATTGTATATATGTTGTAAAAAACGGTTGGCTACTTGGCTCTCATTTTGATCTTCAGCTCAGTCAGGAATTCAAAGTAAATATCGCTACCCCTTTCCCTTCCTTTGCATGATACAGGTGAAGGTCTGGAAATATTTCTTGCCAGGTTTTGATGACATCTAGCTCGCCTGGTCGATTTGCATCATCAAGAATAATTACAGCATGTTTAGCTAGATAGGGTCGGAGTACAGTAAGGGCAGGTTCTCTTGCTCGACCCTGACCTTCGGCGTATGCAGGTGGCCCATCTACCACAACAAAATCAAACTTTATTGGGCCAGCAAGTTCTGTGATTCGTGAATACCACGGCATGGAGAAACCACTTACTGGCAGTAGTGGGCAATGTTCAAATTGGACAAGTTCGTCAACGCCATTCAAACGCGCTAATTCCTTAGTGTTGCGCAGAAAACGATCTTCATGATCGACTGAAATGTGTACATCAGGTGAAGCGTCCATAAGTTGAAGCGCGCGCGCAATGATTACCGTGGAGCTGCCAGAACCTAATTCTAGAATAGCGCGTGGTTTATGTTCTTGTAGCATAAAAAGAAGATTGCGAGCATGGTGTGTATCGATACTCCAGCCACCTAGAAAAACTGTAAATCGAAATCCGATGGAGTTGATGCAAGTAGAATTAACACTTTCTATCGTTACGTTGCTGATTTCAGCACCCATTGCCTTATTCGATCTCTTAATAGCACGAACTTCATCGCGAATGTCG
>QIGJ01000039.1:0-480 GCA_003229995.1 Gammaproteobacteria bacterium
TCAAAACTGACTATACCCCCGCAACAACTTATCCATAACACACGTTTCGATAATCTTTCATTGTTACCCGCATCCACGGCCCTGGCCACGCTGGATCGTCAACTCAGTACCTCTGATGGTATGGGGCTGGTGGTCAAACATGCGTTGGATCTGTTGTCGGCAGAATATGATTTTGCCCTCATTGATTGTCCGCCATTGCTGGGAGTATTGATGGTTAATGCATTAGCGGCCTGTGAACATCTGGTGATTCCGGTACAAACAGAATTTCTTGCCGTGAAAGGTCTGGAGCGTATGGTGCGAACGTTGAAGATGATTGGCCGCGCCAAACATCGTATTCCGGAATATACTATTTTACCGACCATGTTTGATTGTCGTACCCGTGCTTCTGTCAGCACTTTGCGACATTTGCAGGACCGGTATGTTTCCTGTTTATGGCGTTCGGTGATTCCCATTGATACCGAATTCCGGGAAGCCAGTCGT
>QIGJ01000039.1:489-2559 GCA_003229995.1 Gammaproteobacteria bacterium
CGGGTGTGCCTTTACCCATTCGCTCACCTAAAGACCGTGGTTCATTGGCTTATGAAGAACTGCTTAATGGTTTGTTGATGCCTGCGGTCCAGAAGCATTCACCGGTAGAGATTGGTATTGCTGAAGCCTATGCATAAAAAACCACATGAATCACATACTCTGGTTGAGCCACAACAAGCGTTGAGTCTATATCTGGATGCTTTACTGAATGAAACCACATTTGCTGTGGTGGAAGATCAACAGGAACGGTATGTCACCGAAAATGCAACGCTTGAAAGCGTATTGGAAAGAACGACGGCGTTGGAAGCTGAGCTGGAATCTGTGGATATTGAGCCAGTACCGCTCGCGAATGCACCACAGACCTGTATTGCAACACCGGACTGGGCACAAAATAGATTTCAGTGTCTCAGTTTTCAGGTTGCTGGTGTCACACTGGCTGCACCATTGGAAAAATTAAATGGCGTTGTAGAGATAAGCGATGAAATGACAGAATTGCCGGGGTATGCGTCCTGGGTGATCGGTCTGTTGCCTAATCGTGGACAAAATGTGCAAGTGGTGGATGTGGCGCAAATCATCATGCCTAATAAAAGTGATTGGGTGATGCAACCCACCTTAGCGCGTATGAAATTTATTATCCTGCTGGAAGGCGGAAAATTTGGCTTGGCGGTTGACGGTCTTTCCCAGGTGCTGAACTTGGAAGCGGATGATGTGCGCTGGCGCAGCAGACAAAGCAAACGGCCATGGCTGGCGGGTACAGTGATCGAGAAAATGTGCGCATTGCTGGAAATGGATCTGCTTTGTGAACAGTTACGAGCAGGCCTGGCCGAGGGTTAAACGATGTTTGATACCACGAATCTGTGGTCAACGGTGGTACGAATTATGCATTTATCAAATATTACGCTGCAAGTGACGAATAAATGGCACTTGATGTGACCAATCAAGCTAACTGAATAAGTTAAAGGTGAATATCAATGAGCGCAACCGCGAGCAGTTCCAAAAAAAAGGTGGCAGAAGAAGCGTTGCGGTGGGTCACTTTCCGTCTGGAGAATGAAAAATACGGTATTGACGTTATGCAGGTGCAGGAAGTATTACGCATTACCGAGATTGCACCCGTGCCCGGTGCACCCAGTTATGTGCTGGGTATCATTAACCTGCGGGGCAATGTGGTGACGGTGATTGATACACGCAGCCGCTTTGGTCTGGCATCCGTGAAAACGGATGATTCTTCACGAGTGGTGATTATCGAATCCGAAGACCAGGTGGTTGGTATTCTGGTGGACAGTGTGGCCGAAGTCGTGGACTTGCAGCCCTCGGAAATTGAAACTGCACCTAATGTTGGCACAGAAGAGAGCGCAAAATTTATTCAGGGTGTCGCCAGTCATGATGGTGAATTATTGATTCTAGTGGACCTTAACAAACTGCTCAGTGATGAGGAGTGGTCGGATGTGATGTTTTGATGAAATTGACCTTTTCCCTTTGAGAGAAAAGAAGATTGGAATGTGGAGTAAAACGTTCGGAGATTGTTCAGACACTTTCATTCTGAGTAATGTCCAGAACAAATGCGAGGTAACCAGCATGATTGCATTCTCTTTTGAAGTCATCGCCAGTGTGGCATTGGTGGCCAGTTTGGTGACACTGATCTTTGCTTATATCAAAAACACCCAGTTACACTTACTGCTAAGTGAACAACAAAACAGTTTGTATGCCTTGCAGGCCGATGTCAGCGCCATGTGTTCCGGTGCGGTTAATCTGGGTGAGCATCTGGCACATTTGGAACAACGCGCACATTTGTTGACGCGACGTCAGGATCAACTGGAGATGAAAGAACCCGCAACACAAAATTATCGACAGGCCAGCAAGATGATGAACAAAGGTGCTGAGTTGGAAGAAGTGATTGCGGATTGTGGTATTGCACGCGGCGAAGCAGAGCTGGTGGCGTTAGCGCAGCGAATTAAAAAGGCCTCGTAATTTATTGCTTTAGGAATGGGCACGTAATAACTTCCCGGTTTAGCGCCCGGATTTAGTCCGTATTCGTTCGTTCTTCAATCACAAAAGCTCGAAATAAGAATG
>QIGJ01000162.1 GCA_003229995.1 Gammaproteobacteria bacterium
TCGGTCCGGCAATCCATACCAGCTTCCCCTGATTTAACACTTGTATATAGCTGTACATTTCGGCATTCAGTATTTGTTTGACGATACCTTCGTTCGGTAACACCGGGCTACTATTCTTTTTAACGTCAACTTGGTGTAAATATTCCTCACGTTCTTGTGAGCTGCCCATGAAGCCCAAATCACCCTGTTCATTGATTTCGGCATACTCCACACTGCGCAGGTAACCATTCCTGTTGGCACCACCCAGTACATAAATGTAACTATTGTTCGTGAATGCACTAAATGTCGCCCTCGGCACACTCATTGCTGTCGTTTTCTGCCACGTAGCCAAACCACCTTCAGGTAACACCTGACTTTTTTCTATGCTGCCAAGATACTCAAGTCCGGTTAAACCACCTAATATATAGATTGTTTTATCACTTTTCGCAGAGGCCGTACCATAACGCCCGGTTTGCAGTGGGCTGGTTTTCTGCCAGGAATGTATGTCACCGTTGGCTTGCGGTTTCGCCCATTCCACATCGACAATACCCACTCCTTTTTGCCCAGTACAAAAGCAAATCCATTGACTGCTTTTACACTATTCACATAACGCGGCAATGTCAGTGCCTCGCTGGCTATGCGCCATTTGCCAACACTGCCGTCAGCTTCAATTTTTGCATATTCCACACTGTCCAACAGCGTTCCAGCATAACCACCGAATGAATACAGATAATCATCAATCACACTCAGTTTGGTACAGCGCCGGGGAAGCACTGTGCGGTTACCTTCTTGCCGCCATGCCCCCAGGCTACCATCCGGATTGATTTTAGCCCGCTCTACTGTGGTCAGCAGCTCCTGGCCATTCGGACCATTACCACCCCCCACAACATAGATGTTACCATTCTTAACAACCGCTTCTGTAAAGCCACGGTCTTCAATTAACGGTGGTCCCATTTTCCACTCCCCAATGCGTCCATCCGGTAGAATGGAGGCATATTCCGTGCTCCGTAAAAACTCCCGGCCGTCAATACCAGCAATCATGTAAACGAAATTATTGTGTACCACCATGGCTGCACCCGCACGCGCTATGTTTAGTGGGCTGGTTTCTTTCCAACCCGAAATCCATATTTCATTTTGCACGACCGGTTTTTTCAGTGTGGTGTGATTTTGTTTTGGTGCTCCGTCTTCTGTCGGTGAGCATGCACCCAACATCAAGAATGTGATCAAAAAAGCGATTTGTTTCATTTTAAAGCCCTCAGACACACAAAGGCTCTGCCTGGGAATCCAGGCAGAGCCTTTGTATCACATATACCGTTATGCCAATTAGCGTCTCACACTAAAACTTAATTATAATCAGTAATTCTCGCTACACCGCCAAAGCTTCCCACCCACAAACTACCATCAGAGGCTTCTGCAAGTGAAAAGACGTTGTCGGCGAACAGACCATCGGCTTTGGTCATCACTCTGAACCCATTCTCATTGGCATTCGGTCGCGCTAAACCTTTGTTGGTGCCAATCCACATCTCACCACCCGGTTTTTTGTGCAACATGAAAATATGATTCCCTGGCAAGCCTTCCTTCACCGTGTAGGTTTTCCATGTTTTGCCATCAAAACGAGACAATCCGGCACCCCAGGTACCGGCCCAGACAATACCCTCTTCATCCACAATCATGGAAACGATATAGTTCGGGTTATAACCGACTTTGACATTACTCATACCTTGTTCAGCTTTTTGCTGGGCGTGATGCTTGGACGATTTGGCAGGGTCATTGCTGAACGTAATATCATCCTTCACTTTTTCATAAGGAGCACCCAGGCCAGCATCATGTTGCCAGTTAGTCCACTGCTTGTTTCTGTAAAGTGCCAAACCACCTTCCGTGGCAAACCAGACATCCCCGTCTTTGCCCACCGCAACACTGTAAACCCAGTCATTGGGCAAACCGCCCTGGGTATTTTCCACAGTAAAGGTTTCCCATTTGGCGGTGTCTGAAAAATCGCCATTAGGCACACGATTCACACCAGACCAAGTGGCGATCCAATAATCACCATTTTCTGCCTCGGCAACATCGTACACAAACTGGTCTGCAAGGCCATCTGGAATATTGTAGTTTTGCCATTGATCCGTTTCCGACGTGTAAACCGACAGACCACCACCATAGGTGCCTACCATGATTTTACCGCGCATACTGACATGAAACACACCATTGGAAATCAGGCTTTTATTTTTGACGTCATATAATTTGTAGTCATCGGTTTTCAGGTCATAACGAATAACACCGCCGGATGTACCCACCCATACCTTATCGCCGTCAGCCAACATGCCTTTGACATTTCGTTGGCCAACACGGAAATGCGCAAATTTCGCGCCGTTCGCAGGTTGATCAGGCAACAAATTGACCGCCGGCATTCCAGATGTTTCTGTCGTTACGGGATGGCCCGGCGGCATTTCAGTTGCACCAGCAAGTGGCGGTACATTGGATGTTGCAAGGGATGGTGAGGTCTGTTCTTGTTTGCTGCCAAAATTGTAGGCCGCAACAACCAGCCCCCCTACGATTAATACCGCTACGGCCAAACCTTTAGAACTGATATTCACAACGTCCTCCAATGCATTTTGTTTTCCTGATAATATTTGCTTAATCGAGTACATCGTCAAAGCCATTTTGACGGGTTCAGCGTCCCTGTCAGGCTCCTGGATATTTAACTTTCAGCAACCAACAATACGACACCCGATCGGCTGCCTACCCAAACGTGGTTCTGGCCTGCGGGCGTGACTGCGTAAATATTATTATCCAATAGACCATCAGACCGGGTAAAGGTATACCAATCTTTACCATCGAAATATGATAGCCCGGCATTGGTACCAAACCACATGCCGCCTTTTTCATCCTGTGCCACGCTGTAAACAATATTACCGGCCAAACCATTTTTGGTGCTGTAATTTTCCCAGACCTTGCCATCAAAGTGGCTTACGCCCCCCCCCCAGGTGCCCGCCCACACGCCATCGTCCTTTGCCACCAGCAGTGAAAAAATATAGTTGGGGTTGTAGGTCTCCTGATCCATGGAGAGGATGCTCAGATCATGGCGCGAGCGTGTCCCCAAACCGGTATTGGTGCTTACTGACAGTCCCTGTTCATTCTTGGCACCCAGGCCATCTGCATGCGTCCAGGTTGACCAGGTTTTGCCATCAAACATGTTGACGCCACCTTCGGTGCCTATCCAGATACGTTGTTGTGAATCCACGTCCAGACCATAAACCCATTCATTCACCAGCTCTTTTAAGTAGGTGTGAAAGGTTTCAGTCTTTGGGTCATATTTATTCAGTCCTGCCCAGGTACCAATCCACAAGGTACCATCAGCCTGTTCAGCAAAGGTGTACACCCAATAGTCGGCCAAACCATGCATGGGAAAAAATGTCTTCCATTCCTGCGCAGAAGAATAACGCGAAATGCCACCACCATTGGTGCCAAACCAGCGATTGCCCTGGCTATCGATATGCATGCCAAACACGTATTCATTGGCCAGACCCTGTTCACGGGTAAAGGTGTTCACCAAATTACGGCTGGCAGTATCAACTTCCAACACACCGACACTGGTACCTACCCACAAGCGGTTTTGTTTTTCATCCATTGCCATGGAACGCACATACACACGCTCCCCCACATTAAACGTGTCAGCGACCCGATAACCACTCCGGGCCATGCTGCCAGATTCTACAACAGCCGATGGCACAGTCTCTGCCATCGGTGTTTGCACACCGTCGCCATCAACAGGTATCGCTGCTTTATTATTGCCATTGTCACTATTGTCAGAACAGGCTGTCAGCAGTAATACTGCCGTCACTGAAACCACGGCAATCATCTTGCTCAGCCATCGTGGTAACGACGCTATGGTATTAATCTTGAATACCATCAGAAAAAAGTTCTCACATAAGCAAGGATATCGCGAATTTCAGTATCCGTGAGAATACCTTTAAAGCCTGGCATAACACCCTTGCCCTTTTCCACAAAGGTTATTATTTCCTGATCAGATTTCATCAAACCCTCACCTAATTTAAAATTGGGAACTTGCACCACATGCGGTGAACCATTCAGGCCATGACAGCCCGAGCAACGGTCCATATACAACGGACGACCCTTGATAGGGTCGCC
>QIGJ01000064.1 GCA_003229995.1 Gammaproteobacteria bacterium
TATCCAGCAAAACAACAGGGATATAGGTAAAAACACCGGGTGATAATAATGGGTAGATTCCAAAAAATACTGATGATGCTGTTTTTGGTGGTGGTGAGTTTCGGACTCGCGGGTTGTAGCGGTAGCGACGACACCTTTTCCGACGGTGACAACGGAGGTACTGGAGGTACTGGAGGTACTGGAGGTACTGGAGGTACTGGAGGTACTGGAGGTACTGGAGGTACTGACGGCGGCAGTACTGGTTCCCTGGCAATCAATTTGGCTTTGGTCGATCAAGCCACTAGCGTTACAACAACATCGGTATCTGCGACTTCACCCGGTGAGCTTAGGGCGACAGTAACACTCAACGGCGCGACTGTAGGCTCCCAGGTTGTTTCATTTGCTACCACCATCGGAACTTTAACGCCGAGTTCGGGGCTCACTGATACAGCTGGCCTTGCGACAGTGGTGTTGTCAGATGGAGGGACATCCGGTGCGGGTACAATTACCGCAGATGTCACTGTGAGTGGTACAGCTGCGACAGCAACCCTAAATTTTCAAGTGGTCAGTTCAGCAACGACTACCACGGTTAATATGGGTAATGGCATAGAAGCTTCATTTATACCAGATGCCATTGACCTTGGAGGCATCACTGCTTTAGCAGCCGGTGGAACGTTAACGGCAACGGTGAGCATTGTTGAAACTTCAAATGGCAATATAGTTTACACAACACCGGTTACCGTCAATTTTACATCAGCCTGTGTGGTGGCAGGTACCGCAACGATGGATGCAGCGGTTCTGACAACGGCAGGTATCGCATCCAGCACTTATTTAGCGCAGGGCTGTACTGGCAGCGATATGATTACGGCTACGGCCGATGTGGGTACGACCCTCAACGCGACAGCAAATTTTACGGTGCAGTCCGCCAGCGTGGGTAGCCTGGAATTTGTATCTGCGACACCTGAGAATATCAGCTTGCAAGGTACTGGCGGCAGTGGCGGTACTGAAACTTCAGCAGTGGTTTTTCGCGTAGTTGATGCGCAAGGTAACCCTGTGGCTAACCAGTTGGTGAGTTTTTCTCTGGATACTGTTGTAGGTGATTTGACGTTAAACCCAACCAGTGCAACTTCGGATCAAAATGGCCTTGTGCAAACCGTGGTGCAATCGGGCACGGTATCTACTTCGGTGGGTGTCACGGCGACGACTTCCTCGGGAGGAAACACTTATCAGACACAATCAAGTCAGCTGGTAGTGACAACCGGTATTCCAGATCAAAATAGTTTTTCATTGAGCGCCTCTGTGTGGGCACCGGAGGCGTGGAGTTATGATGGTGTGGTGTCCGTCATCACAGCACGTCTTGCGGATCGGTTTAATAATCCGGTGCCGGACGGCACGGCAGTGACCTTTACTACCGAAGGGGGTTCTATCGAAAGCTCATGTACCACCACTAATGGGGCATGCAGTGTCAACTGGACAAGCCAGTCACCGCGACCTTGTGGTCAAACCATGGGTGCTACCAGAGTTATGCTTGATCCGTTGTTAGGCCCTAATCAGTGTGTCACTACAACAGGGTCCAATTCAGTCGATCCGGTTAGAGGTTTCGCACCTCTGGATCAGCCCTATGGTGGGCGCGTTACGATAGTGGCCACTGTCGTGGGTGAAGAAAGCTTTATAGATACCAATGGTAATGGTGTATTCGATGATGATGACACCATGACAGACTTGCCAGAGGCCTGGATTGATGGCGATGAGAATGGAATGCGAGGAAGCTTTGAACCCTTCTTTGATTTTAATGCCAATGGCAGCTATGACGCAGCCGATGGTGCCTTCAACGGGGTTTTGTGCAATCGTACTGTGAGTCCGTTGTGCAGCAATGACGAGAGCTTGCATATTCGGGAGACTCTGGTTTTGGTGATGTCGGGCAGCGGGGCTTATATAGACGTTGTTGATGGTGACGGACGAGTTGGTGATAGCAACCCTATTGATTTGTCATGTGATGCGGCAGTAGGGTTTACCGTCATTTATTCCGACCTTCACCAGCAGCCTATGCCAGCAGGGACTCAAGTGACAGCCATGGGTCGGTGGTCTTTGGCGATTCATATACACAGCCTGACGCTACTGGTACTGGTATTGGTATTGGTAACGGTGCCGTCGCCTTTGTAGGCAATCTTGAGGGAACGGGCACGGCTGACAAGACCAATACGGGTTTATTGATCGTGAAAATTGAAACCCCTAGAGGACTTATTTCGGAGGTAAGTTATCCAGTAACTGAGACTTGTCCTCCATAAGTTGAAGTGACAGCGAGAGCGGAACAAAAAAGGGCAGGCCATATGGTCTGCCCTTTTTTGCTTTTGCGCTTTAAATCCCCAGCTTTTTCTCAAGGTAGTGAATGTTGGTACCACCGGCAGCAAATGCGGCATCGTTAAAAATGCCCTGTTGCAACGGAATATTGGTTTTGATGCCTTCGATAACACATTCACTCAAGGCGGTGCGCATGCGTGCCATAGCAATTTCGCGGGTATCCCCATGTACGATGAGTTTGCCGATCATGGAATCGTAATAGGGTGGCACGCGGTAACCGTTGTAAATGTGTGAATCAACACGTACTCCCAGCCCGCCCGGGGCATGGAACTGGCTGATGGTGCCCGGTGAAGGCATGAAATTTTCCGGGTCTTCGGCATTGATGCGGCATTCAAAGGAGTGGCCGCGAATCTTGATGTCATCCAGCGATACGAATTTGTTCCTTGATCAAATCTACGCCGGTAATCATTTCGGTGACGGGATGCTCTACCTGGATGCGGGTATTCATTTCGATGAAAAAAAATTCACCGTTTTCGTACAAAAACTCAAAGGTGCCAGCGCCACGATAGCCAATTTTACGACAGGCTTCGGCACAACGGCCACCGATTTTGGCGCGCAGCTCAGGGCTGATACCAGGGGCGGGGGCTTCTTCGCACACTTTTTGATGTCGGCGTTGCATAGAGCAGTCACGCTCCCCCAGATGAATGGCGTTGCCGTGCTGGTCCGAGAGTACCTGGATCTCCACATGACGCGGATTTTCCAGGTATTTTTCCATATACACCACGCCACTGCCAAAGGCCGCCTGGGCTTCGGCAGTGGTGAGCGAAATGGCATTGGCCAGATTGGCCTCGGAATGCACCACGCGCATACCCCGACCACCGCCACCAGCCGCAGCCTTGATAATAATGGGGTAGCCAATGTCGTTGGCAATGCGTTTGTTGGTGTCTCCGTCATCGCCCAGCGGGCCGTCGGAGCCTGGTACACAAGGCACACCGGATTTACGCATGGCCTTAATGGCGGACACTTTGTCACCCATCAGGCGGATTGTTTCCGGTTTGGGGCCGATGAAGGTGAAACCACTTTGCTCAATACGTTCGGCAAAGTCGGCATTTTCCGCGAGAAAGCCGTAACCGGGATGAATGGCCACGGCATCGGTGACTTCTGCTGCACTGATCAATGCCGGGATGTTCAGATAACTGCCAGCCGAAGCCGCAGGGCCGATACAGACGGTTTCATCGGCGAGGCGGACGTGTTTTAAATCCTGGTCCGCTTCGGAATGCACCGCAACAGTCTGGATGCCCAGTTCTTTGCAAGTGCGTAAAATACGCAGGGCAATTTCCCCGCGGTTGGCGATAACGATTTTTTCAAACATATTTTTTGCCTGCGTTCAGGGTCTATGTCAGAGTCTGCATTAAAATGTGGTTGTTTCGGTTGTTGGCAACACGCTTATTCAATGATAAACAGCGTTTGTCCGTATTCCACCGGCTCGCCGTTTTCTACCAGGATGGCCTTGATGGTGCCGGCTTTGTCGGCTTCGATCTGGTTCAGTAGTTTCATTGCCTCGATGATGCACAGAGTGTCCCCCACTTTGACAGGGGGCAGCACCCGGTGAAGGCGCACGATAAAAACTGCCCACCATGGGGGAGGTGACTTTGTGGCCGCTAATTTCCGTTTCGTTGCTGGTGGTTTCACCAGGAGCCGCTGTTGGTGGCGCAATTGGTGCAGCGGCCAGTATCGGTGCTGCGACAGCAGCATTGGAACCATAACGACTGATGCGAACAGACTCTTCGCCTTCATGAATTTCCAGTTCGGCAATATTAGATTCTTCCAGCAGTTCAATGAGTTTTTTAACTTTGCGAATGTCCATTGTTGGTGCCTGTTATTTTTTGTTAACGGTGAATAGGTTGTTTTAATATTGTTTTGAAGAGTATTTTGTACCGGTGTGGTCAGCTCAGTCGGGTGATTGCCGCCGCTAATGCCAATTCGTAAGCCTGGACACCCAGTCCGCTGATGACGCCGGTAGCAATATCAGAGAAATAAGAATGCTGGCGAAATGTTTCGCGGGCATGGATATTCGATAAATGGACTTCAATGAACGGGATGGCCACACCGACCAGCGCATCGCGCAGTGCCACACTGGTGTGTGTGAATGCGGCAGGGTTGATAATGATGAATGCGACTTTGTCCGCCACCGCTTGATGTGTACGATCCACCAGCTCATGCTCGGCGTTGCTTTGGTAATGACTCAGTACGTGTCCTGCGGCTTTGGCGGTCTTGACCAGATGGTCAGTAATTTCCGGGAGTGTGGATTTTCCGTAGTGGTCGGGCTCACGGCTGCCCAGCAGGTTGAGGTTAGGGCCATTGAGAACGAGGATGTTTGCCATGGTGTGATTGCCTTCGAATAGGGTTCAGTCGGGCTTTCCAGCTGATTTTTACGGCAAAATTTTTGGTTTGACACAAGGTAGTAATGCAATGTTGTTAAAACAATGTTGTTAAAATAACGATGCATGGCTACTTACCTGTGTCCAGGGTTACCAAGTGTGGCAATTATGGTGTCAACCCGCAGGAAAAAATACAGAAATGCGCTGAACATGTATTTTTTTGCATAAAACCGCATGCAGTATGCCCCGGTAGGGTTTTAATGTCTACGCTTTTGAGAATTTACCGGATTTCGCCGACGTTGTCGGAATGATCGGGGCAAAATGGCAGAAATTGTGGGTTATAGCAGCGGATTGACGATGTTTTCCAGCATTTCCCGGGTCATTTCGCCGCGATGCGCAAGCTGAATGTTTCCGTTGCGGTCGATAATAACGGTGTAGGGCAGGGCACCATAACGATTGCCATAGTTTTTGGCGACTTCAATCGCGTTGTCTTCACCGATAAGCATGGGATAGTTAATACCGTAGGTGTCCATGAAGTCTTGTACTTTTTCTATCG
>QIGJ01000370.1 GCA_003229995.1 Gammaproteobacteria bacterium
TCGATTTCATCCTAGCGCTTTAGGTTTCGACGTTTATTAGCAAAACATTGATCAGTAAAACAAAAAGCCAGCACACCGTGCTGGCTTTTTTGTGCCACATTTTCAGACACTTCAACACTGGCATACTGCCAACACAACCTTAGCGTGGAACGTTATACACAATATGTTTCACATTGGTCGCATACTGACCGACTTGAACGGTTTTTTGACGGACAGACCAACATTAAACTTTAACTCATTGTTTTTATTCATTAAAATATACCGCCTATTTTTTGACCATTTTAATAAGTCCGTAACAATACCGAGGTCAGCAGGCCACTTCTCTCAGCTTATGCACAAAGTTATCCACAGGCTTTGTGGATAAGCGAACATCCTTCATTCACGGCAAGCGCTTAGCGCAAAAAAGCTAGAAATCACCTTAATTTAATTCGCCAACCCTAGAATCAGGCCATGCTAATATGCCCATCAGCTGGTTGATTTTTGGACTCCACCCTCGGAAACAAATACCGAAAACCAATGCCCGCCAAACAATAACGTTTATCATCCCCGTCAACACGCGAACCAAAAAAACCAAGGGAAAATCATGCCCGACTGGCAATCTATTTCACAGCAGGTACAAACTACATCGGGAACAATTCTGGCCACTGACACCGTACACTCTGTGGGCGGTGGCTGCATCAATACGGCCTATGCACTCACCGGCCACCAAAACGGAACCCAGCAGACTTTTTTCATCAAAACCAACATCTCTGACGGCCTGTCCATGTTCGAGGCCGAAACAGAGGGATTGCATGCCTTGATCAACAGCCACAGCCTGCGGGTGCCAACCCCCATTTGTAGTGGCATTGCGGGAGGAGATGCCTATCTGCTGATGGAACACATAACACTTCAAGGGACAGGGGACGATGCACAACTCGGTAGCGGACTGGCGGCAATGCATCAGACCCAATGCCCACAATTTGGCTGGCATCGACACAACACCATTGGCAGCACACCGCAGCTTAATCACCAGACCGATGACTGGGTGACATTCTGGGCCGGACAACGGTTGGGGACACAATTGGAACTGGCTGGCCAAAACGGGGCAAAACGCTCACTACTGAGCCGTGGTGAAAGGCTGCAAATGACACTCCCAGCCTTTTTTACCGATTACCAACCCGTGCCATCGCTGTTACATGGTGATTTGTGGTCCGGCAACGCAGCCTTTGATGCACAAAGCCAACCGGTGGTTTTTGATCCTGCCGTCTATTTTGGTGACCGCGAAACTGACCTGGCCATGACCGAACTGTTTGGGGGATTTTCATCGGCCTTTTATGCCGCTTACAACGCCGTCTGGCCGCTGGATACAGGCTATGCCACGCGCAAGACGCTCTACAATTTGTACCACATCTTGAACCATTTCAATCTGTTTGGCGGTGGCTATGAATCACAGGCCCAGAGCATGATCGACCGCCTGCTCAGTGAATGCTCTTAGGAGCTTGTTTGTTTCATGGCAAGGCGAAATGACGCGTAATAGTCGCTCTATTGCAAGGACAACAACGCAGCCATGGAGAAAATAGGGCATGCATACGACCTAAATCTCAATCGCCATGGGTATAGTTCAGACTTGCCTGCTACAAATCCTCCAAAGGACTGACCACACCCTCCCCACCCTGCTTCAACACATGGGTATAAATCATCGTCGTCTTCACATCCTGATGTCCCAACAACGATTGTATCGTACGAATATCTGTACCCCGGTGCAGTAAATGAGTCGCAAAACTATGGCGAAAAGTATGCGCACTCACTTTTTTCGTGATTCCCACCTTACGCACCGCCTGTCGAATCGCCTTGTTCACCACCGACTATCCAGATGATGTCGACGAGTCACCCCGCTACGCGGATCTTCCGACAAACTCCTGCCAGGAAAAACATACTGCCAGTTCCACTCCTTCTCCGCATTCGGATACTTACGAGCCAAAGCATAAGGCAAATAAACCGCACCAAATCCTTCCGCAAGATCCTGCTCATGAATCGCCATCACCCGTTCCAGATGATTCTTCACCAGATGATTCTTCAACAACGGTTCCAGAATGGGTGGAAACGGCGTCACCCGATCCTGGTTACCCTTGCCATTACGCACAGTCACCTGCTTGTATCCATAATCGATATCCTGCACCCGCAAACGCACCACCTCGGTAATCCGTAAACCACAACCGTACAACAACTTCACCACCAGTTCCGCAGTGCCTTCCAGTAAAACCAATACCTGCTTCACCTCCTCCCGCGTCAACACCACCGGGATTCGCGGTGCCTTATGTGACCGGGCTGCCGACACATCCTCCAGCGGTTGTTGCAACACCCGCTTGTACAGAAACAGCAACGCATTAAAAGCTTGATTCTGTGTCGAAGCCGCCACAGCACCCTGCACCGCCAAATACGTTAAAAAATCTTCCACATTTTTCTTGGCATCCACCAAAAGCGCCTCCCGCGCCTCCATTTGGTGAAAACGAACAAAGCGCACAACCCAGTCGCAATACGCACGCTCAGTATGAATGGAATAGTGTAAACGCCGCATCAAATCGCGCATTTCTGTCAATAAATCATTTCCAGAATTCTGAGTTGACATACTGATTACCGGGGAATAGAGTTTGAGAAAAATAGCAGGCAAATATGCCTAAATATCATCCTAATATCAAATATCAGGGCAAATCGACCGGTTTTCGCACTTATCAGGCAGGTTTGCCTGATTTTCTGTTCAATACTGCTGGGAAACAGGGCGAATGTGCCTGATACTAATAAGTTATGTGTCATGCTGAGTACTACAGAAAACTAATATGAATTTAAACATCAAAAATATCTATGCTTAAAATTAGAAAAGAACAAATGGAGGTTATGGCTAAAGGGATGCAAGAAAATTTTGTAATGAGATTAGCCAAACTATGATACTCCCCATAATCTAGACCACGAGTTAAGATATAATCCCTCATTAATAAAGAGGGGTGTAAGGCATGGGTTCAATAAGAAAAA
>QIGJ01000142.1 GCA_003229995.1 Gammaproteobacteria bacterium
TCATTCAGGGGTTGGTTGAAGGTGTTGGCACTACGAAACATACCCGCCATATTGGTCACACCTGAGAGGTCAGGCGTGTCACTCGCGTTCCCCTCCAGGCTTCCACAATTAGAAAAGGCACTGTTCATCGACTGCCACTTGATATTTCCCCAATTCTCAATAGAAAGCAGTTTTTGAGCATCGCTGTTCGGGCCGGAAACAATCCGTGGAAAATCGCCCTTGATTGATACAGTGTACGTTCCTGCGGCAGCATAAGTGTGGGTCTTATTGCCAGTGACATTGGAGTCCTCTTGACCATCACCCCAATCAATAGTGTAGTTATAACCACTACCTTCGGTCCTGATCGTTATCTGATTACTGTCACTCACTCCGGAATTGTCTGTCTTCCAAGTGGTAATAAAGTCATTGCTAAAAACGCGCGCAGTGCGGGTGAGCACGGCGGTATTGCCTGCGGTGTCTGTCGCTCTGTAGGTGAGTGTGTAACTGCCAAGGGTGCTGGTATCAACGTCACCCTCGACGATGACACTCACACTGTCATCCCGGTCATCAGTGGCGCTTGCCCCTTCCTCCGTGTAGACACCGTTTAAAGGCACTAAGGTGGGATCACTGCCGTTAAGAGTGATGACGGGAGGGGTCGTGTCCACCAATCCACAGGTAATTCCCACATCAGAAACCGTTCGACCATTCACCTCGCCACTACTATTGGTCACTACACACGTTTGAGCTGGGTTGACGGGTTGCGTGAGTACGGTGATCACATAGGCGTTGCCATCGGACAATGCAAGGCTGAAGGTAAAGCTGCCATCGGCGGCAATCGTTAGATCATCACCACTATTATTTTGTATAACCAGCCCGTTTCCACTGAGCCCGGTGACCACTCCACTCACAAAATAACTAAATATGGCAGACGAAAAATCTATGGCGGTATCTTGATTGGCAACAACCGTGACGGTGATACCGGAAGTTGTAACGACTTTAACGATACCCAAGGTGGGATCATCAACGGAATACACGAGGGACAGTTCAAATCTGCCTATCGGGAAATCGGGTACTTTGCCGGAATAAGTGCCCGATGCGGTATCAACAACGAGTTCTTCAAGTCGCCTTGGATTTTCGATGTCTCCATCGACAATCACGTCAACAATAAGGTTAGCATCCGTCAGCAAAATTGCAGCCATCGCTTTAGGAAAAGGGGCGCTGAGTTTATCCTCGGTAATAACACCTTGTTGCGGGTCTGAGCCCTGACTACACGCGGTCAGGATGAGACTGACAAACAGCACCCCCAAACACTGGCGCAATGTGTTCCTGTTGTTTTTTTTGCGCTGGATTTCCGTTTGAGCTTGCATATTTTTTACCTATCCATTTTCTTAAAAACTATCCCGCAGCAAGCTATTTCGCTACGTGAAAGCAGGGAGTTAACAAACCATCACATCATTCAGTTCACCCGCATGAACCTCCTTTTCAATCGGCGTATGCGCTCGATGACTGGCGCAATCAAATCACCGGATGACAGAGCCAGTTCGGCAGCCTGTATAACGGGAAATAGGACGAAGGAGAGACTCAAAAGCATAACCAAAATAACTTCATATCATATTCCTGTGCAAAAAACACCTTACATTTAGCATCATCACCTCACTTCGGGGAAAGCCCAGGAGTTTTGGCTTCCAAGCGTTTTCCTGTTTCACTGGAGAAAATGGTGTTTCGCAAAATCCGCAAAAATCGACCGTGTGGAAATGCCGTGAAGATACCATAAGCTACGCCTTTCCACCTCGGTAATCCGGCTATTGCAAAATAGGGTAAAACTGTGCTTATGTCCTCTGGTGCGCGCAGAGAATGCCGACATGATGGAGCACTATAGCGCTAACTTTTTCTAGCAGTACATTTTCCACCGCCCTGTCTGAAATTTTTTCTGATTTAGGGGGGCATAGCCGTCAGGCTAAGGAATGGAACACAATAACCGATACCAGTGGCGCTCTGATTGGATTCGTATTGGTTCGTTCTGATTGACGACTGCATGGATGCAGGAGGTAGGCCGTTGCCGAACAAAAGTGCAGGTATAGTCGTTCTATTTCAAGATTTTGTGATTGAAGAACGGGCGAAAACGGGTTGAAGCAGGGATGCTAATTGTATAAGTTATTGTGTTCCATTCCGTACCATGAACTAATCGTCAATATGATACTTGACCCCTTTTTTTCTTTTAGCAATCCTCGTGCGGCCCCGAATATGTATAGCGTAAATGTAAGATGTCTGGATGATTTCGATCTTGAAACAGAGTCATATAAAGTGGTTCAATTTGACGGTCGCAATTGGGAAGAAGCGATAGAAGTACTAAATGAGCAATTAGGCTCTAACAATTAGCTCCAGCGGACAATTTAAAGCGTGGTTTGGTTTGCGTATTCGCTGCGCTCTATTTTACGCAAACCAAACCACGCTTTAAATTGCCGCTGAGCATGGCGTTAGCTTTCAAAAACTCGCATTCAGAAAGCAAGCACATCGCAGTATCATGATATAAACAAAGGAAAATAAATGGCAAAAAATGATACGAC
>QIGJ01000390.1 GCA_003229995.1 Gammaproteobacteria bacterium
GCCACACTACGCAAACTGGCAGAAATAATGCCCAACGTGAAGCTTGATGCCGTTAATCCATTCGCCGGTAATTGCACCGTCATATTAACCGTAACACCGTTAATCACCCCATCGATGACGGTAACAATACCTCCCGCATTGATGATGGTACCGGCACTGAATTGTGGGTCACTGGGCGAGCCCACTGTGAAGTCACTAAGACTGCCATTGATCATCATGCTTGAAAAACTCTGTGCGATGACGTCAAACACTCCAGAAAAAGCCGGCCCTGTCAGAAATTGATGACTTGCACCTGCGGCAGTGGCCGCCATACCCGCCTGCTGCATAAAAGCACTTTGTCCAGCTCGGCTCTCTTCCTCAATAACGAATCCCCAGGTACGCATATCGCTGACAAAAGCTTTGACTCTGGCCAGTGCAGAGGCACCGGTAATGGGACTGGGTTTTGGATCAATGCTGTTGCCAGCCGCAGTGGCCTCATCAATTTTAATCTGTAATTCAGCGATTCTTCCTGATGTATCAACAGCAATGCCTTGTTGACGGAGAATGCTGTTCGTCCCGTCAATGATTTCCTGCAAAGAAATAATGCTGTCGTCCATGTCGCCGTCATCGGCGGTGATCGTGCCACCAATGAATGAATCTGACAGAACAGCAAGAACACCATCGATATCCGGATTGCCCCCGGAAGTATCCGCCAGGGTGGCAATAGCAGACGAGAAGGCTGTATAGATAATTTCCACCGCAGAACCTCCCCTCACCATATCATCATCGGTGATATCCAGAAGATCCGTTTTGAGAATATCGATACCACCCAACAAATTGGAAACTTCGGAATTGGCGTTGTAAATCCCGGCTGCGTCCAATGAGCGCGCCTCCATGGCACGGCTGGCCGCCAGATGGGTGTAAGGCGTGATATGGACAATGAGACTGTCACCGGTAACGGCCTCGGCAACCAGCGCAACCATCGTCAAGCTACCGGGTTTGTACCATTCACCGAAATCAATAACGTTGTTGCTATCCATGATACCGTCTGTGCGTACTCCACAACCTACCGGTACATCACACTTCATCTGAGTATTTGTATCAGCACTGACAGTGACTCGAATAGGCCCACCCTTATAATCGTTTTTATCCACTGTGAGCCTGTAACCACCATCAATACCAGTAACAGTACTGCCTATCTGGGCGATGGCCTTGCCGCTGGCGTCCAGTTCTTCAGCGACCACGTTACCGAGATTGATAATACCCTTTGCTGCGTTACCACCAAGGATGACATTGCTGATATCTGGCGAAGAAACAGAATTATCTTTCTCGCAACCCATCAACACAACGATGGCAAGCACTATAAGCCCGCTAAACACTGCCCTTGCACGCATGATTTCTACCTCTGATAAATATGAAAATTCCTCAAAAACTTCCCAAAAAAATCATAACCAAACTCAATGAGATGCTGATCATATGATGGGACATTGGATCTGGATTCCACAGTTGACCGCTTAGAGAATGCATTAACATGTTGATGAATACCCTATTTTATGGATCTGAAAAGTTTACTGATCAAGATACACAAAACGCCTACTTACCGTTGGTGTCGGCCACAAAATGCAACGCTCTCTACACAGCTGTTAGGCTATTCAACTACGTAATCCGGCCCGAATGGTTACATACTCTATCCATAAATCAAAATCATAACTGGATATAAGCAACTAGAAACCTATTTTACGCCTTTTATATGCGTGGTTTATAGTGTTCAGGGATGGTTAAATCTGGATCAAAAATAAAATACCTGCCTATGTAACAGGGTAGGTGTCGCAACATCCAGATCGTATTTCTACTGCGGGTGGGCTGTTTCTTTCTGGCATCATATACTTGTGGCATTTGGGATTTAGGTGTCAATGTGCGTCCTATTTATTTCATGGCAAGGCGAAATGACGAATAATAGCCGCTCTATTGCGAGGACAACAACACAGCAAAGAAAGCGTGTAGTGACACCTAAATCTCAATCGCCACGAGTATATCCCTTAGGCCACGAGTATATCCCTTAGGAATGGGCACGCAATAACTTCCCGGGTATATACTCATAGCGTTAATTACAACACCTTATGTTGTCCGACCCTAGCCCTTAACCGGAGAGTCTTTCCGGAGGGGTTTTCCTGTCACCCTTCAAATCCAATTCGGTACTTTGCCCATGGGGCTTCGTGTCATAACTAAGGCCGGGTTTAGTCCGTATTGGTTCGTTCTGATTGAATAAAAGTGCAGGTATAGTCAAAGTGGAAGAACTGACCCTATGAGGAACCCACCAGACACTGGAAGAGATCAATAGCAGGTATGTTGGATGGGCGGGTTATTTTAATATGACCTGCTATCCTTCACCGCTAAAAAAAATCAAAACCCATATGTGCCATGCTCTCGGCTTCATGCTTCCTCAAAACCCTTTGACAGAATTTCCCCTCTATCATTTACAACCTTCAAAAACTTAGGAGGATTGTTTGCTTTAAAACGACGAGCCGCCCATTTTCTGCGTGATACAGAATCATGCACTATATCTGCATGTAGTATTGTTCTCTTTTTGTTAGGAATTATATCCATACCGGGTTTAGAACAAGCTGCTGCCAGCTCTCTAAGGGATTTCTGTTTTTCGATATGCGAATTTGGAATATTGATGCCTACATCCAACGCTCTCATAAACATCCAAACCAGGGGGATGCTGGATAAGGATCCATTCTCATTTCCTCCGCCCACATCAGAGTGAAAACCACGAAACCATACTTCTCTGATATTGAGAGATTTTGTTCCACTATATGTATCCTGAACAACTCTGGTAAGTGGAAACCCTTGCCTTCTTTCATCTAGCGCCAAAGCGTGAAAACAATGGCCTACATTTTTTGGAATGGTTAAGGTATATCCAACATTAACGCTATTTCCTGGAATACCAAAAGATGCAACGGTGTCCCATATTCCAATGAAGTTAATTGATGGAACATCTTCACCGTTAATCCCA
>QIGJ01000315.1 GCA_003229995.1 Gammaproteobacteria bacterium
CGCTGTAATCTGTGTCATGTGGCAGTACCTCATGGCTGGAAAAACAAGAACTTTCTGGTTAATCTCAATGATGTGGGTGAAGAAGCCGGTTTCCCAGCGGGTTCCAGCAATGAGGTGCGCAACAACACCACCAACGGCTATGTGCAGGGTCCCTATTATAATCGTGCGGTGTTGAAGGTTCGCAGTTTTGCGCCAAGTGGTAACTGGAGTGCGAACAATTGCGGCTCCATTGGTGTTAGTGGTAATGGTGCTTTTGGCGTGGGCTGGATGATTGGTTTTGGTGGTGGTATGGGAGGCGGTGGTATGGGGGGAATGGGCGGTGGTGGAGGGGGCTCAGAGGGTTGTAGCAATGTACCCTGAACTTCGCCCTGGCTATTGATATTTTCTACGTTCTTTCGAATGTAAACCGATGACTTTATTCGGTTGAATGTTTTTAGCGCTTAATTCGCATTTAAGTCTTGTATATGTATATGCTCTATTTTTCTGCATGCCTCCAGGCAAAAAGTTATCGACCATGAAAATATTGTCAGGCTTATTTTTATTGCTATGCGGTTTAACGGCTCCGGTACTGGCGACAGAGAACGCACGTTTTGCGTATACCACCAATGATGTGGATGCCAGCCTGGCGCGTTATTCAGTCGATTCTGATTCGGGTCGACTGCGTTTCATTGATTATTTGTCATTCGGGAAAAACCCGCCGGAGGCGGTGATTGACCCTTCCGGAGACTACCTGCTGGCGCTTTCGCAGTCCATCAATCGTCTGTTCGTGTATCGCATTGATCATCAGAATGGTGTGTTGACTCCGGTGTCAGGTTCTCCCTTCGATGTAAAAGGTTTCGGCCCGTTTAATATCACTTTTCACCCAACCGGTCGTTTTTTTTATATTGCGCTACGTTTCAGCGGCGTGGGAGCTTATGCTTTTGACCCTGTGAGTGGTGTGGTGAGTGTTTTGCCGGACTCACCCTACCCGGCTCAGGAGCGTACCCGCGCAGTAGCACTGACACCCGCCGGGCATTTTCTTTATGCGTTGAATACCTACGTCAGCACAATTTCAGCTTTTAAAGTGGATGAGGAAACGGGGGCATTGAGTCCCTTGCCTGGCTTTCCAATCCCTGTCGGGAAGGCAGGTGAATATGATTATCGGTATTTGAGCCAGGATGTTCCAGTAACAGCCGGGGCTGTGCCTTATCATATGTTGATTGAAGCACAAGGGCGGTTTGTACTGGTGCCAAATCTGGCGGGTGGGACCATTAGCGTCTTTCGTATTAATTCAGGCTCTGGTCAGTTAAAAGAAGTGAAAGGCAGTCCGTTTTTTGCCGGGTTCAATCCTCACAGTATTGCGTTGCATCCGAATGGCCGGTTTGTTTATGCAATACGGGGTCGGGATAGTGTTATCGAAGTGCTTGAGCTGGATGCCAGGACTGGAAAACTGACTCAAGTGTCAGGTTCCCCTTACGAAACCGGTGGGCAGGGGCCGGCCGAGATTGTGTTTACTGATCAGGGGCGACGTGCTTACGTCATTAACTGGGATTCTAACGACATCGCGCAATTGGATGTGAGCACTGATACGGGAGCACTAAGTATACGTGAAGTCGTGAAAACACGTTCAGGCCCCTGGTCTTTTGTGCTTGCAGAGGGTGGCAAAGCCTTGCCTGCGCGCACACAGTTTTTTGCTGCGCTGGGAGAGAAAGGGTTGGGCTGGGCGAATGGCGGTGATTTGTCGGCGGTGCGACCGCAATTGGCAGCAGGAACGGTGAGTGCGCTGGCTATTGGTCCCGGACAAGGTCTGGTCTATGCCATCGATTCACTGACAGATTCACTCATTACTTTGACGCTGAACGAAGCCAGGGATATGAGCCCCATCGCCAATGGGCGAGTAGCGACGGGGAAGGAGCCCAGTGACGTGGCCATTGACCGCAACGGTTGGTACGCCTACGTCACCAATGCCGGTGATAACACGATGTCGGTGTATTACATCGATGAGAAAAGTGGTCTGCCTAAGCCAGTAAAAGGTTCGCCACAGCCGACATTTATCAGCCTTGACCCGGCGGCACGCTATGCCTATGTCGTCAACACGGGTGACAATACGGTCTCAGTGTACCGTTATCGCTCCAATCTCACACCACTGGTCTTTGAGACGGTTTATTATGGCTCGCCTTTTGCCACTGGCAAGACTCCGGTCGGTATCGAGATTGACCCCACCGGGCGTTACGCCTATGTGGCCAATGCGGGCTCCAATAATGTTTCTGCGTATCGAATTCATCACCAGACGGGTGCTCTGTCAGGTTTGCCGGGTTCGCCGTTCAAGGCGGGTCAGAAGCCGCAGTCACTACTGGCTCATCCTAACGGTCAGTGGTTATTTGTGGCCAATCATGACTCTGCCGATATCAGCGTATTTCGTATCGAGACGACATTGGGAGCGTTGGCGGATATTGGCAAAGCGTTGAAATTGCCATTTAAGCCTGGGCGTCTGCAATGGAATCCTGCCGACGAGAGGCTCGTAGTGCTGGCTGATGACGGTAAAAACTGGCTGACACTTTCACTGGACACCGAAACAGGGAAACTCACTCATGTGACTGAAAAATCTCTGAAAATCCCGATCCTGGATTTGCTCATCACGGCCCGCCCCTGATACTGTTGCTGGACTACTCAATACTTTTGGGTATTGACTCTCCGGTCTGTTCTGCGTATTTTCTGCATGGCGCTCGTGCGGGTATGGTTCTGTCGCGAGGGCAGTGTCGCCCACGGACGACCCCTTCTTCGCAGGGATGTGCTGAACGAAATGGTGCTACCGCAC
>QIGJ01000213.1 GCA_003229995.1 Gammaproteobacteria bacterium
ATAATATGCCCCGAGGATTCACCGCCCAGACTCCAGTTACCCTGGGTGAGCACTTCCATCACATAACGGTCTCCCACTTTGGCCCGCTTGAAATCGATGCCGTCCCGCTGCAATGCCACTTCCAGCCCAAGATTACTCATCAGGGTACCTACCACCGCTCCCTGCAAACAGCCTTCACTGAGTCGTGAGCGGGCAATGATGTACAGCAGTTCATCACCATCAACAATCTCGCCTTTGTGGTCAACCATGATGACGCGATCACCATCACCATCCAGCGCAATGCCCAGATCAGCACCATGCTGTAACACGGTACGCTGCAATTCCGCCGGATGGGTGGAGCCGACTTTTTCATTGATATTCAAACCATCAGGCTCAACACCAATGGCGATAACCTCGGCACCCAGTTCAGAAAATACACTGGGGCCAATATGATACGTCGCGCCGTGCGCGCAATCCACCACAACAGTCATTCCCTTTAAACTTAACGTCGATGGCACCGTGCTTTTACAAAATTCGATATAGCGCCCGGCAGCATCCCCCATACGCTCAGCTTTGCCGAGCTTTGCAGAGTCCACACACTGCATGTCTTTTTCCATTTCGGCTTCAATGTCCAGCTCGATCTCGTCGGATAATTTTGTGCCCTGTGAGGAAAAAAATTTGAGGCCATTATCCTGATAGGGATTATGCGATGCACTGATCACAATGCCTGCATCCGCATGAAAAGTACGTGTCAAATAAGCAATGGCAGGCGTGGGCATGGGCCCCAGCAAAAAACTGTCAATACCTGCCGCAGCCAGCCCTGCTTCCAGCGCACTTTCAAACATATAACCAGAGATACGCGTATCTTTGCCGATCAGTACTTTGCCGGAATCGCCCTTCGCAAGAACACGTCCAACCGCCCAACCCAGCTTCATAATGAATGCCGGATTGATCACACCTTCGCCAACGGTGCCACGTATGCCGTCGGTACCAAAATATTTTTTATTCATTTTTATGTCCTTGCCGCTACGTGCCTGCATGAGTCACTGCATGATAAATTTTTACTGCATCAACCGTTGCGGCCACATCATGAGCACGAATGATGTTCGCCCCGTATTGGCAACACAAAGTCGCCATTGCAATGCTGCCCGCCAGACGCTCGTTCGCAGGCCTGTCCAACAATGCAGCAATACTGGACTTGCGGGATACCCCCATCAGAATAGGCTTACCCAGCTCCGTAAACTCATACAAGTTTTTCACTAATTGCAAATTGTGATCAACGGTTTTGCCAAAACCAAAACCTGGATCAATCAACAAGACATCACCCGGAATACCTGCTGCTTCACAGCAGGAAATGCGTTCCTGTAAAAATGATTTCACCGTGTGTACTACATCGGTATATTCCGGTTTTTCCTGCATGGTACGTGGCTCACCCGACATGTGCATCAGGCACACCGGCACACCCGTTTCATTCGCCGCTTCCAACGCACCCGGCTCACGCAATGCACGCACATCATTAATCATCCCTGCGCCTGCTTTTACTGCCTCACGCATTACTTCAGGTTTACTGGTATCGATAGAAATAATGATAATACATTCCTGTTGAATAGATTCGATAATCGGAATGACCCGGTCAAGCTCTTCCTGCACGGTGACTGCCGCTGCACCGGGACGGGTTGATTCACCTCCCACGTCAATAATCGCGGCACCGTCTTGTATCATCTGTTGCGCTTGCTGCAATGCCTTGTCTGTGGACAAAAAAAGACCCCCGTCCGAAAAGGAATCGGGGGTCACATTGAGAATGCCCATTACTTTGGGGGGTGTTGATAACGAAAGATCCAGCAACTTGCCATGACATTCCTGCGAACCGAACATCATCAGACAGAATTAATTAATGTTCGCCTGCGCTGTCATTTGGCTTTTCCTTGCCGTCGTCATCGCTGCTGCTATCAGCTTTGGCGCTGGTATCTGTCGGTTTGTTATTATCACTATCTTCATCTTCCCAGTCCGCAGGTGGACGGGGTGGTTTACCTGCCATGATGTCTGCAATCTGACTCTGATCAATGGTTTCAAACTTCATCAGCGCATCGGCCATTTTGTCCAGCTTGTCCCGTTTTTCTTTCAGGATACTTTCGGCATGCTTGTAATTTTTGTCGATGATCACACGAATCTCTTCATCGATAATGTGTGCGGTCTCATCGGAGACATGTTTATTTTGTGCGACAGAATGTCCGAGGAAAACTTCACCTTCTTCCTCCATGTACGTCAACGGACCCAGTTTTTCAGAGAGACCCCACTTGGTCACCATATTGCGTGCAATTTCTGTGGCACGCTGAATATCATTGGAGGCACCCGTGGTGACCGACTCCGCACCAAAGACCTGCTCTTCCGCAATACGTCCACCGAACATACTGGCAATCTGGCTTTCCAGCCGTTCTTTGCTGTAGCTGTAACGATCCGCTTCGGGCAGAAACATCGTCACACCCAGGGCACGTCCACGCGGAATGATGGTTACTTTATAAACCGGGTCATGTGAAGGCACACTTAAACCCACAATAGCATGCCCCGCTTCGTGATAGGCCGTCAGTCGCTTCTCAGCCTCGTCCATCACCATGGACTTGCGCTCTGCACCCATCATGATTTTATCTTTAGCCTTTTCAAAGTTGCCCATGGACACCAGTTTGTTATTGGCGCGCGCCGCAAACAAGGCCGCTTCGTTCACTAGGTTAGCCAGATCAGCACCGGAAAATCCGGGCGTGCCACGCGCGATAATACTGGGCTTCACGTCATCGGAAATTGGCACTTTACGCATGTGTACTTTGAGAATCTGTTCACGCCCACGCACATCTGGCAGGTTTACCACCACTTGGCGATCAAAACGACCGGGGCGCAACAAGGCCGGGTCCAGCACATCAGGACGGTTAGTGGCAGCAATAACGATGACACCATCATTGCCTTCAAAACCATCCATTTCTACCAATAGTTGGTTGAGTGTTTGCTCGCGTTCATCATGCCCGCCACCCAGCCCGGCACCACGGTGACGACCCACGGCATCAATTTCATCGATGAAAATAATGCACGGTGCATGTTTTTTGGCTTGTTCGAACATGTCCCGTACGCGGGATGCGCCCACGCCCACAAACATCTCGACAAAATCCGAGCCAGAAATGGTGAAAAACGGTACCTTGGCTTCACCAGCAATAGCCCTGGCCAGCAGCGTTTTACCCGTACCCGGTGAACCCACAAGCAATACGCCACGCGGAATCTTACCGCCCAGCTTTTGGAACTTACCAGGGTCGCTGAGGAATTCCACCAGTTCGGCCACTTCTTCTTTGGCCTCTTCCACGCCTGCCACATCGGCAAAGCTGACTTTTACCTGATCTTCACCCAGCAATCGCGCCTTGCTTTTACCAAAGGACATAGCACCGCGACCACCGCCACCGCCCTGCATCTGGCGCATGAAGAATATCCACACGGCAATCAACAACAACATGGGGAACCAGGAAATGAAGATCTGCATCAACATGCCCTGCTGTTCCGGTGGCTTGGCATTGATGATCACACCGCTATTCAGCAGATCAGCAATCAGGCCAGGATCATCAGGGCTGTAAGTCGTGAAACGCTCACCATTTGCGGTTAAACCACGGATGGTACGACCGGCAATTTCCACTTTGGAAACCGAGCCCTGTTTTACCGCCGCCACAAACTCTGAATAGTCCATGGGCTCGGCTGAAGTGGGCTTGGGTCCAAAATTGTTAAATACCGACACCAGAACAATGGCGATAACAACCCATAAAACAAGGTTTTTTGCTAAGTCACTCAAGTGGATAACCTCAATGTGTTCGTGTTATGTGTCAGCACAACAAGAATTCTGCACGTTTTAATAAATTAATGCTTTAAGTACC
>QIGJ01000184.1 GCA_003229995.1 Gammaproteobacteria bacterium
ACGCTACGGGTATATTTCGAGCTTTTGTGATTGAAGAACGGGTGAAGACAGGCTGAAGTCGGGATGCTAAACAGGGAAATTATTGTGTGCCTATTCCTAAGTAATAATCGAGTGTACAATACACATCACCATGATGTTGTTTGGCCTCGTCAATGTGATGAACCTCAAATTTACATTCCGGTCATTCACAAATAAGCAATAAGCTTTAAATATACTCGTGGCGTTTGGGATTTAGGTGTCACTGCACGCCCTCTTTGCTGTGTTGTTGTTCTCGCAATAGAGAACGACTATTACTCGTCATTTCGCCTTGCCATGAAATAAATAGGACGCACATTGACACCTAAATCCCAAACGCCACGAGTATATTATTGAGAATAAGTGTCTGCCCCGCCAAAAAGGAACAACCCAATTTATTCCCAACCTTGAAAACAATATGGATTAAGTATGGCGCGTTGCCAAAATCGTCACGTTCTACCATTGTCATTCTTGCTTCATCGCAGACCTCTGACCAGTTTTTTTCAACAATAACCGACAGTGAAAGAATGATATCCCGGCCATTTTCTGTACTGAGCTGAAAAGATTCGCAAATAGATAAAACATTACTCAATGTTGAATGGTTGCCCTCCACACCCTCTAACTGCATTGCTTGTGTTGCCTCCAACCCCGTGCGAACTTGTGGGCAAAGATCATAAGCGGGCGTCAGTCTTAATATTTTTCCATCCCAAAAAGCAGCATGATTGCGAACATGATCATCCGTATTACCCATCAGAATATTAAAGACCAAACGACGGTAGAGTTCATGCAAAGTTTCTTTAGGCTCATCAAAACGCTGACGAATTAAATCCGCTAAATCCCGATAACTGGCGTAACGTGCTTCCAATTCATTTAGACCCTGCAAACTCAAACCACTGAGCATAGCGTGCCGACACACACCCTTCTCAACGGGGGTCCGGTCAAAACGTTTTACCAGTAACACATCCCTGCCTAAAACATTTTGTAATGACACGTCCGCCACATCGATGCCAACCCGTTTAACCAGACGCATGGCAACATACTCGCCCTTCACCACATTATGGGTATCGGTCGTCGAGCTAAACTTGGCAATGTATTGTGTATCGCCATCCGATCACTGCTTGAGAGCAACATGAAATCAAGTTCATCTGCAGCAAGTCTGGGATATTTATACGCAACAACTCGACGTCCCCACGCATCGGGGGTGGCATCACGTAAACAGGGATGTACAGTATTCGTCCCCATCGGTTCAAAAGTACCTGCTTGTAAAGGCAATTCGACAGGCGAGAAGGCCATGGCACTGCTGAGTGCACGATAGGATTGACCATAGGTAAATAACAGGTAGCCGTCCTGTTTTTCCAGGCGTCCTGCCACCACTGGCTCGACCGCACCCAGTACCCAAATCCAGACAAAAGCGGTTGTTGCATTAGAAGTCGTCATCAAGCACCACTTTGCGTTTACTGCGCGCGGGCAATAATGTGGCAAAATTAGCCACCGTCCCCGCGAGCTTGTTAAGCCCTTGAGTATCCTCAGCCAATAGCGGTACACCCAAAACTGCAGCGGCCTCCAATACCGCTCCAATCGCCACTTTGGGATCCGCCTTTTCGATGGCCATAATGGTATGACGACTCACACCCACTCTCTCGGCAAGCTCAGTCTGGCGCATGCCGCGCTCCTGGCGAGCGACCCTGATTAACTGGCCTAACACGCTGAGTACGGTCTTGGACGTGGTTGAAAGTGCTAGCTTACAATTGCGCATAATACCTACATATGTCTATTATAAACGACTTTATATGCATTAAAGTCTAATATAGTCGATAAATTATACAGTGTGAATTTACCCTGGGTGGTTTGTCAGTTAAGGAAGGCGTATTTTTATGGGGTGCAAGTGTTCCACAACAGCAGCATTCTGTTGATGACCATTCAAGCGCTTGACCGCTTCCGGGAAACTCACCTTATCCATCACTTCCACAAAACAGATCACATCCCCCGCCTGCATCACAACCAAAACAGTGCCACAGGTTTTCCGCTGGGATCACGGTAAAGGACGGGGGTTTTCGTCCGAATGAAACGGACAATGACCCAAAGGTAGAGCAACGCAGGAGCAGTTGCTGAACAAAAGTGCGGGAATAGTCGTTCTATTTCGAGTTTTTGTGATTGAAGAACGGGCGAAGACAGGCTGAAGATGAGATGCAAAACAGGGAAGTTATTTCGTGCCCATTCCTAAGGAATGGGCACGAAATAACTTCCTTGTTTGGCGCCCGGATTTAGTGCGTATTCATTCGTTCTGATTGAACAAAAGTGCAGGAATAGTCGTTCTATTTCGAGCTTTTGTGATTGAGGAACGGACGAAGACGGGCTGAAGCCGGGATAACGGGCGAAGACGGGCTGAAGCCGGGATGCAAAACAGGGAAATTATTTCGTGCACGTTCCTAAACACTTAAATCTGATCCGTATAGGGTATACCCTATACGGATGACAAGCACTCCTCCACTCAATCCCAAAAAACGACAGAAACTTGATATCCTCATGCGCAAGGCATCGGCTGCGCATCAGCAGGGTGATCTGGCCACGGCTGCACACGGTTACCGAAAAGCACTGAAAGCAGTGCCACGTTGTGCTGACGCACTGCATCTGCTGGGTCTGGTACATTACCAGCAACAGGATTTAAAGACAGCGGTGACACTTATTGAGCA
>QIGJ01000208.1 GCA_003229995.1 Gammaproteobacteria bacterium
CGTTCTATTTCGAGCTTTTGTGATTGAAGAACGGGCGAAGACGGGCTGAAGTCGGGATGCTAAACTGGGAAATTATTGCGTGCCCATTCCTTAGAGGATATAATGGATAAAAGCGCTGTCTTTGCGTTAGATTTTATAGTCCTGCAGACTGGGGTTTATAAAAAAACATTCCCCCAATCTGCGCACTTGTTACTCCAGGATGTGGAAAGGGTTGATTTGCATTGTATTGGAATACAGAATTTGGTTATTTTTCATGTGTTTGATACGCTCTGTATCCTTTGTTTGATACGCTCTGTATCCTTTTTTAGCTAAAAAGCGTTCTTTGTGTGTAATCACCAAAGCTTTCAGTGCCTTGTTTGTTGTTGGTATATTGATTGAGAAGATCATCCAACGTGCTTAAAATTTCCGTTTCATCAGCTTCCTCAAGATAAACCGTATTCAAACGTTCACCTTCATAATCACCACCAAGACGCAAAACATACTTACCCGGGTTTTTTCCAACCAGTCCTATTTCTGCGAGGTAAGAACGGCCACATCCATTTGGGCACCCGGTAATGCGGGTAGTAATCGGGCGGCTTAAAATACCGTATTTTTCTTGTAGGGCTTCAACCTTGGTCACGAATTCCGGTAAATAACGCTGTCCTTCTGCCAATGCAAGCGGACAAGTGGGTAGTGCCACGCATGCTATTGCTTCACGACGTGTCGGGTTCATTGCATCAATGGTAATGCCATATTTGGACAAAATGCTTTCTAACTGATGTTTATTATTTTCTGCGATGTAAGTGAACATTACATTTTGGTTGCCTGTGAAACGAAATCCACAAAAATTGGCTTCCGCAATTTTGCTCATGGCACTTTTGATATTGTATGTATGCTCATCAATAACACGCCCACTTTCGATAAAGGCGGTGTAATACCACTGCCCTTTATAATCTTGCACCCACCCAAATGCGTCTCCACGGTGGGTGAAGGCAGGAACATTACGCACGGGTGCCATTTTATAGCCAAGGCGCTTTTCAAGTTCATCCACAAAAAAATCCAGGCCCAGGCGATCCAGCGTATATTTCAAGCGTGCTAATTTACGATCTTCACGATTGCCGTAATCGCGCTGCACGGCGGCAATCTGCCAGCAGACATCAAGTGCTTTGTCTTTTGGTATAAAACCGATGATATCACTGCGTCGTGGGTAGGTTTTCTTATTGCCATGTGTCACTCCCAGGCCACCGCCAATCGCCACGTTAAAGCCTTCAAAATATTCACCTTCGCCAACAGCGATAAGACCGATATCATTCATGAAGATATCCACATCATTATGTGGTGGAATGGCTATTGCAATTTTGAACTTACGAGGAAGATAGCGGTTTTGATATAAAGGGTCTTCTTCTGCCTCATGTCCCGGTGGTAGCTTTTCGCCACCAAGCCAAATTTCACGATATGCTTTGCTTTTTGGTAATAAGTGTTCACTGATTTTTTGTGCATATTGATGAACTTCTGCATGAAAACGCACAATGGCAGGGTTCGATCCTGTCATCACATTACGGTTAACATCCCCACATGCTGATATGGCATCCAGGCCAAGGGCATCAAAATCCTTCATTACCGGTTTCATACGGGCTTTGACCACGCCATGAAATTGTACCGTTTGACGGGTAGTTATTTTAATCACCCCACTGGCCTTGTCATCACAGCTTTCTTGCAATCCGAGCCATTGCTGAGCACTCACATCTCCACCTGGAATACGCAGGCGAATCATAAAGGAATATGCCCATTCCAGTTTCTTGTCATCACGTTCGGTGCGTCGATCACGGTTGTCTTGAACATAAGAGCCATGAAATTTAATAAGCTGCTTACCTTCTTCATTGACATTGCCAGTGAGAAGGTTTTCCATTTGCTCACTCAAATCGCCACGAAGGCCACGGCTTGCAGTTTTCATGCCTTCAACATCTGAAAGGTTTTCCGCTTTGTTGATCTCTGTCCTTTAAATAACGATCATTTTCTTCTAAATCCGCAATGAAATCTGCAGCCGCTTCGAGGGATATAGACTTTTGTGTGGCAATGATATCAACCAATACCTGATGAACATCTTTGCTCATTGGATTCTTGGTTCCACAGAGATAAAGGATTGCGCCATTATCAATCCATTCCATGATATCTTTTGCCTCCTGTACATAAATTTTATGTGTTTGATCACGGGAGAAGGCCAGATCAATCTTATTCAGTGTTTCAGTCGCTAGATGTTCCTGCCATTCAGTTTGGTAAAGAAAGTCACAATGCATATGTTGAGCACCAAAAAATAACCAGTTGCGCCCATCGGCTCCACGTTCCGAGCGTTCATAAATGAAAGATCTAAATGGTGCAATTCCTGTGCCAGGGCCGATCATAATAATATCTTTATCATCTGAGGCTAAATTAAAGCGTTGATTTTGATGAATATAGAATTCAATTTCATCACCTTCCTGGCATTCCGCCAAATATTTGGAATATATGCCATATCCAATACTGCCATTTTTATTTTCATGTGTTGCCAGCGCCACCGTCAGATGAATTTCACCTTCATGGTAAGAGGGGGAGGAGGAAATGGAATAGAGTCGCGGTGTGTTGTCGCCATTATTGTCCTTATTCGGAAGCATAATCCCTGCGGCATCTCCGCAGGTATAAGTAATAGCGTCTTCATATTCTATTTCAATATGAAAGGTCTGCTTGGTCGAATCAATGTCGTTCAAGTTTACGATATTTTTTATAATACCTTTAACCGGCTCCAGGCGTGTATAGCCTTTACCGGTGCGCACAACAAACTCCTCCTCCAAAGAGGAATAGAAATGTTTTCACCAACCAGGTCATTCGTGGATTTAACGGTTTGTTCAATCCATGTAGCGGTGTGACTTGCATAATCGACATCAAACAAAAGTGGAGCTTGAAGTGGTTTTCCACCGAGACGCTGTAATTCTTTATCCAGTCTGGTCGCTGTTCCACAAAATACTTCATAACTGGAGTCGCCAAGTCCCGCTACAGCATAGTTTAATCCGCTGAGTTGTCCACCATTTGCCATCTGAAGATCTTCAAAAAAGGGAAGGGCGCTTTCTGGCGGGTCAC
>QIGJ01000290.1 GCA_003229995.1 Gammaproteobacteria bacterium
CTGCTCCGCCTAATTTGCTCCCCGTAATTTCCAGCGTGCCACCATACACCTGCACAATATCGCGCACGATCGATAAACCAATGCCATGACCTGCAATATCATTGTCTGCACGACGGCCACGCTGCATCACATATTGCACCATCTCCGGCGCGACACCCACACCATCATCATCAACACGCAATAAAATATCCCACTGATCTTCTTTGGGTCCCGGTCGGCTCTGGGCCGCTATCCGCACCTGACGGTCACACCATTTGTAGGCGTTATCCACCAGATTGCCCACGATCTCCAACAAATCGCCCTCGTCACCATGAAATTCAACGGAAGCATCCACATCAAATAGCGCATCCACCTTTTTGTCGGCATACACTTTGTTAAGGCCTGCAACCACTTTGCAAACAACCTCCCTGACGTTCACCGGTGCCGTTAATGCCGTCCAGCCAGACGTTGCTGCACGCTGTAGCTGATAACCGGTAATCTGGTTCATACGTTCCACCTGTTCCTGCACAATCTGCGCTAATAACGACTGTTCACTCTTGTTTTCTGCCGCACCCTGCAATACCGCCAGAGGTGTTTTCAGGCTATGCGCCAAATCACCTAAAGTCCGCCGGTAACGATCCAGGTGCTCTTGTTGCTGGGACAACAAGGTATTGATATTTCCGGTCAAACCTTGCAGTTCGGGAGGGTACCCTCCTTGTAACCTCATCTGCTGACCACCCTCAATGGCCGCAAGCTCATCCGTCGCCTTTTTCAGTGGCGACAAACCCCAACGCAAAATAGCGCCCTGCACTGCCAACAACAGCAACGCCACTCCCCCCAGCGAACCCCATAAACTACGGCGAAACCCAGCAATCCGGGCATTCAAACCGGCCATATCCTGTGCAATGCTGAAAGTGTAAGCAAACTGTGGGTCAGCAATATCACCCCACACAACACCGTAACTCAATAAATATAATTCCCGCCCCGAAGATTGAATCACTTTTTTGCCCAAACGCTCCGTCCGCGACAACCCACGATCAAAAGGAAGTTTCATGCCCTGCATTGATTCAGAGCGCCACAACCAATTTTGATGATTACTGATGACCTGGGCATACAAACCGGAGTCCAGATTGGAAAATCGCTGATCAGGCACTGACAGAGGCATCGTCAACCGACCATTTTCATCCAATCCGGCAACAGCGATCAGCGCATAGACAGAACCTAATAATTGCTCTTCCAGTGCCTGTTCAACGCTACTGCGATAGTTTTTGTCCAGAGTAACGCCAGCCAAACCAAAAAAACTGGAGAGAATCGCACTGGCGGCAATTAATACACGGAGGTTAAGCGATAACATAGCTGGAACCTGTCGAACCTGGGTGATCGTAACGAAGAAAGGCCATTTTGGCCTATTAGCTTCGTATCAGCTATGCCGAAACAGGGCCGGTTCCAGCTGATGACGGTGCAGCAGTTTATAAAAATCAGTACGGTTACGTCGTGCTAAACGCGCCGCCTGACAAACGTTACCCCGGGTCATTTGCATGATCTGCACGAGATAGTCACGTTCAAACTGGCTTTGCGCTTCACCCAACGGCAAGACTTCTTTGGTTTTGCCACGCAGGGCTTTTTGTACAAGGCTGGCGGAAACCAGTGGCGACGTTGTCAGCACGGCGACTTGCTCAACAACATTGAGCAATTGACGGATATTACCCGGCCAGGGAGCGGCCATCAGCAACTCCATGGCTTCACGCGAGAAGGATCGGGCGACGCAGCTGGAGGAGCGCCGTTGCAGTTGGGACAGAAAGTGGTTAGCGATGTCCTCGCAGCGATCAGCCAGCACCGGGAGTTCCAGCATAACAACGTTAAGACGATAATAAAGATCTTCGCGGAAAGTGCGGGTTTCGATGGCGGCTTCAAGGTCAGTATGGGTGGCGGAGATGATTCTGACATCCACCGGGATCGGTTGTGTCACGCCGACGGGCCGCACTTCCCCTTCCTGTAACACACGCAATAGTTTGGCTTGAAATTCCAGCGGCATATCGCCGATTTCGTCCAGAAACAGCGTACCGCTATTGGCGGTTTCAAACAGACCGATGTGATTCCGGTCAGCGCCGGTAAATGCACCCTTGCGATGGCCAAAAAGCTCTGACTCCAACAACGCTTCAGGAATGGCGGCGCAATTGATGGCCACAAAGGGTTTTTCGGCACGCGGACCCGCAGCGTGAATGGCTTGCGCCAACAGTTCTTTACCGGTACCGCTTTCACTCTGGATCAGGATACTGACATCTGCCTGCGCCATCCGCCAGGCTTGTTTAAGCAGTTCGTCCATCACCGGACTGGCCGTGATAATCCCGCGTCGCCAAGTTTGATCGTCACTGATTACGTCATCGCTCTGCGACTGACCGCTGTGTCGCTGGGCGGCATTGATGTTATCCAGCAATTGTTTACTGTCGAAGGGTTTGGTCAGGTAGCTAAACACGCCCTTACGGGTGGCGGCGACGGCGTCAGGAATGCTGCCATGAGCCGTGAGAATGATCACCGGCAATGAGGGATAACGGGCATGCACTTCGTCAAACAGGGCCATGCCATCCATGCCTTCCATGCGCAAATCTGTGATGATCAGATGCGGTTGGCAAATGGGCATCTTACCCAATGCCTGACGACCACTGCTGGCTGTTTCCACCACATAACCGGCGGCCGTAAGACGTATCGACAACAGTCTCAAGAGACTGGCATCGTCATCAATCAGAAGTATTTTAGTTTGGCTCATCGGCATTTCTACTTACTGTTACTTACTATTAGGAACTACAGCACCATTGGGGACTGCGGCTGACTGTTCTTTTTCGTTAATGTCCTGCTCGATGGATTTCAGCTGTTCAAGTTGTGATTTCAGCGCCTTTGTAGCGGCATATTCCTGCTCGAGCTTCTCCGTCAGTCTTTGCGAGAGCGCCTGCTCCCGTGCGAGACTTTCTTCCTGACTGAGCAATTGCTCCTGTAGTTGCTGACGCCCTTTGACATTGTCTTCCAGCAACAACGCCAATCCCCGATCGGGATGGTATGCATGGTCCGGATTATGCAGAAAATTCTGCAACAACCGGGCCGCCTCGGTATCGTCATAAAAAGCGGTACCGGACTTGCCAAGCAATATCACCAAACGCAGCTGGTCGCACGG
>QIGJ01000130.1 GCA_003229995.1 Gammaproteobacteria bacterium
CGCAATGAAACAGGCGATTCGCAAGGCGGGGATTCACAAACCTGCCAGTTGTCATACGCTGCGTCATTCTTTTGCTACGCACTTGTTGGAACGGGGTATGGATATTCGTACGGTGCAGGAACAATTGGGGCACAAGGATGTACGCACTACACAAATTTATACTCATGTGCTCAACCGGGGAGGCAGTGCAGTGGTGAGTCCGCTGGGGTCAGTATTGTCGATTGGCTGAATCCTAAATTTCAATCGCTATGGATATATACTCGTGGCAGTTGAGATTGAGGTGCCACTACACGCCCTCGTTATCTCATGGCTGCGTTGAAATTCCTCGCAATAGAACGACTATTACTCATCATTTCGCAACGATTAATGAAAATAAAGGGGCGTTGGCATATTGTCATAATGCACTAGAAGCTGGCCTTTTTACATTTTGGGCATCGGCAAACTGCGGGCTTTCTATCGCTGTCCATTTCCGTTTTACTCTGTTCATGCGGTAAAGTTTGCAGGCACTGGCGAATAATCCCGAGCTTTTCCCTCCTCGTGCGGTTGGATAAAAATCCGTAATGACGACGGATAGCGGTGTCAGGATTGTCAAGCCAGGTCTTGCTGTATACCACCTGGTTTTTTACCATGACGGTGTCCAGTGTTTGGGTGATTTCAGTAGGATTCAGGCGAGGCAGTGCCTTTTGGGTTAATGCCCGCCGCAGGGCGCTAACCATTTTTCCCCGAAAATGGCGTGATAGCACTCTGACAGGAAACAGGTAGTTGCTTTTTGACGGGTGCACAGACGTTCTGATTCTGAGCAGGTACCAGACAGTGCAAATGTACATGTCGGCTGAGATTTTGTCCCCAGGTATGCAGGATGGCGGTCATACCCAGCTCTTCTCCGTTCAGGTATTTTTTGTCGGCGGCAAAGATTTTCAGGGTGTGCCATGCGGATTCAAACAAACACCGGTAGACCACATCGTCATGACGTTGCACTGCTGTGCGCACCATGCAGTGTGGTGGTATTATGCGGGCATTGTTATTCCACACGCGGCTATGGGCTATGGATCGGAAAACCGGGTACTGTCAAATTAAAATCATTTCACGCTTAACTTAATGGCAATGAGTATCTGTATTTCATCTATACAAACATACAAAGTAATGCCGGAAAAAAATAATGCGGGAAGCGGTTATACACAATGTGATTGATATTTTCATAGGAACACCAAGATTTCTTGATGATGCTGAATAAAATATCAATCGCCACGAGTATAGCGCCAACACACAGGTAAATTATGAAGTCATCGATTCACAAGCCCTGCTCGCTGATCCCGGCGTGATGTCGGATCAAAACCAGTTTCGTGAGCTGTCCAAAGAATACGCACAAATCGATCCGGTAGTGAAATGTTTTAAGGATTACCAGTCTACGCTAGATGATCTCGGTGAAGCGGAGTCATTGCTTAACGATGATGACCCTGAGATGCGCGAGATGGGGGAGGAAGAACTCAAAAACGCTAACCGTCAGCAGATACTGGAACTCGAATTGCAAAAACTGCTGTTGCCTACAGACCCTAACGACAACAGCAACACGTTTCTGGAAGTCCGTGCGGGTACCGGCGGTGACGAGGCTGCGCTGTTTGCGGGCGATCTGTTTCGCATGTATTCACGTTATGCGGAAAACCGCCGCTGGCAAATCGAGATTATCAGCGAAAGCCAGGGCGAACATGGGGGCTACAAGGAAATCATTCTGCGTATTATCGGCCAGGGTGCCTATTCGCGGCTCAAGTTTGAGTCCGGCGGTCACCGTGTGCAGCGCGTGCCGGAAACTGAATCTCAGGGACGAATTCACACATCGGCATGTACGGTTGCAGTCATGCCGGAAGTGGCCGAGGTGGAGAAAATCGAGATCAATTCTGCCGATCTGAAGGTAGACACTTTTCGTGCTTCCGGTGCAGGATTCGGCGATTCGCATCACTCACCTGCCCACCGGCACGGTGGTGGAGTGTCAGGATGAGCGTTCGCAACATAAGAACCGTGCCCGGGCTATGTCATTATTACAAGCCCGCATCACCAATGCCGAGCGGGAGAAGCAGGACGCGGAACAGGCCGAGACACGCAAATCACTGGTGGGCAGCGGTGACCGTTCCGGGCCATCACCGACCACCGTATCAACCTCACTTTATACAAGCTGGATGAGGTGATGCAGGGCAATCTTGGCCCGATTATTGAGCCACTGGTCAACGAGCATCAAATTCAACAACTTGCGCAATTAAGTGACGAATAACCCTAATACCGCCGCACCCGACAGCATCAAAAACAGCCTGCTGAATGCGGAAGCACAACTGCGTAACGCCGGTTTGAGCGAACATCCCCAACTGGATGCCGAAATCCTGCTGGCCCACACCCTGGGCCAAACACGCACCTTTCTGCGTACTTGGCCGGAGCGCATGCTCGAATCAGCGCACCTCGCACAATTCCAGACCCTGCTTGCACGACGCTGCCAGGGCGAACCCGTCGCCTACCTCATCGGTAAACGTGATTTTTGGGATATGACACTCACCGTCTCGTCCCATACCCTCATCCCCCGCCCAGAGACCGAAACATTAGTGGAACTGGCTCTGGAAAAAATCCCATCTGATGCTCACTGGCACATCGCTGATCTGGGCACTGGCAGCGGAGCCATCGCTCTGGCCATTGCCCGCGAACGCCCTCATTGCAAAATCGTCGCTACTGATATTTCATCTGCCGCACTGACCATCGCCAGCAACAACGCAGCCCGACTCAAGATCAACAATATTCGTTTTACCGAAGGACACTGGTGTGCGCCTCTGGCCAACGAACACTTTGAAATGATGATCAGCAACCCGCCTTACGTGCATCCCGATGACCCTCACCTGCAACAGGACGATTTGCGTTTTGAACCACTCACCGCACTGCAATCCGGCCCGGATGGCCTTGCGGACATTCGTATTATTTGCACCGAGGCCCGCCAACATCTGTGTGCGCCCGGCTGGCTGCTACTGGAACACGGTTACAACCAGGGTATGGCAGTGCCCACTATTTTGCACAAACTAGGCTATCAGCGAGTACAAACAAAAAAAGATCTGGCGCAAAACGACCGAGTCAGCTTAGGTATCTGGATGCAACCCACACAAGAAACATAGAATTTCGACCGTAACCGGGCTAGGATTAGACTATGGATTCACTCACTACCGATTTCATTAAAACCCGCGAAATTCACTTTCGCAATGTAGACCCGGCAAGCAATGACGCCCGTGAGGCATTGCGCCTATTGCTAGACACGCCCAGCATTGAGGATATTCGCGCCTTGAGTGATCACTGTATTCAGGTCAGCTACGACATCCGTCAGGTTACCCTGCAAACGCTGGAAGCCGCACTGATGGAAGTGGGATTTCATCTCGACAACAGCCTGTTGATCAAAATGCAACGCGCATTATTTTATTACACGGAAGAAACCCAGTTGATGAATCTGGGTTATCAGCATGATCAAGCTAGCTCCACGCTCGATATTTTTGTCAATTGTTATCATCAACGTAAACACGGCTGCCGTGACCAACGGCCAGAATATCTGCGACATTACTCTTGAACCTAAATCCTGCAAGTGCTCGCACTCACTCAGCACAAGCTCTTGAGTCGTATAGCGAGATGAAACTTTTCGGCAATCACAATAAGGATTGCACGCAAAGTTGTCATTCACTCTATGAATCAATATCTTGCACTGCGCAAGCACGATCACTTGCAGGTTCTAGGTTGAAAGAAACGCCTGCTTTTAGTTATCCCTGAGACCCTTGATTGATGGACGATCACCAACTCCTTCGCTATAGCCGACAAATCATGCTACCTCAGCTGGACATTGCCGGACAGCAACGCCTGATACAATCCCATGCATTGATTATCGGCCTCGGCGGACTGGGCTCTCCCGTCGCCATGTATCTGGCAGCAGCCGGGGTGGGACAACTGACGCTAGTGGATTTTGACACCGTGGATTTATCCAACCTGCAACGGCAGATTGTTCACAGCCATAACGACATCGGTCGCGCCAAGGTAGACTCAGCAGCAGACACGCTGCATGCCCTGAATCCGGACATCAACATCAACACGCTGGACAAAAAACTCACTGACGAGACACTCATCCAGGCCGTCCAGCAGGCAGATGTGGTCATCGATGCCTGCGATAATTTTGCCACCCGTTTTGCCATCAACCAGGCCTGCGTCAGCACGCACACACCGCTGGTATCCGGTGCGGCTATTCGCCTGGAGGGTCAGGTATCGGTTTTTCCGAATGCACCCGGCAAAGCTGCAAATGCCCCCTGTTATCGCTGCCTCTACGATGACATTCCCGAGACTGAAGCCGGGTGCAGCGAGACAGGTGTACTGGCTCCACTGGTGGGCATCATTGGCAGTATTCAGGCCACCGAAGCCATCAAACTGCTCAGTGGACTGGGCACGTCTCTTGCCGGACGTTTGTTGACTCTGGATGCCAGCACTCTGGAGTTTCGTGAAATCCGCCTGCGCCGTGACCCGCAATGCCCAGCCTGCGGCAGGCCACAGGATCTATCAGCCTAAACATAACTCATGGATAATAAAAAATTGATTTCATCATACTTTCAATAAATACTGAAGCCATCAGTTTTAG
>QIGJ01000250.1 GCA_003229995.1 Gammaproteobacteria bacterium
ATCTGGGTGCCGATATTCTGCGTTTGTGGATAGCAGGTGTGGATTATCGTAACGAGATGACCGTCTCGGATGAAAACTTCAAACGTACAGCTGATGCCTATCGTCGTATCCGCAATACGGTACGTTTTCTATTGGCAAACCTGGATGGTTTTGATCCGGTAACACACAGTGTGACTCCGGTAGAGATGTTGTCGCTGGACCGTTGGGTGGTGGCTCATGCAGCCAAACTGCAAACAGATGTTGTTGACGCTTACGACCGTTACGATTTTCATCATGTTTACCAAAAACTGCATCACTTTTGTAATACAGATTTGGGCAGTTTTTATCTGGATGTGATTAAAGATCGCCAGTACACCACACAGGCGGATAGTTTGGCACGGCGCTCCTGTCAGACCGCTATGTATCACCTTATTGAAGGCATGGTGCGATGGTTTGCGCCAATTTTGAGTTTTACCGCAGAAGAACTTTGGTCATTTATTCCGGGTAAACGCAGTGAATCTATTTTTCTGCAACAGTGGTACACGTTCCCTGAAATTGTCGATGACGATATGGGTACGGGTTTTTGGCAACAGGTGCTGGAAGTCCGTGAGGCCGTGAGCAAAGAACTGGAAACCTTACGCATTGCTGGCGACATTGGTTCATCACTGGCAGCAGAAGTGAATTTATATTGCGAGGGCGATATTTATGACCGCTTGATGAGCCTGGATGACGAACTGCGTTTTGTATTGATTACATCGTATGCGCATGTTTATCGCGAACAGGAGCGTGATGCCGAAAAAACCGGTGATATCACGCATGTCACACTTGAAAATGGTGACGATCTCTATATCGCAGTATCGCCTTCGATATATGCTAAATGTATTCGCTGCTGGCACCATCGTGAGGATGTGGGGACGAATAATGCACATCCCGAACTGTGTGGTCGTTGTGTTGATAACGTAGAGGATTCCGGCGAACATCGCCGGTTTGCCTGAGTATTGAATATGTCGAGTTCAAACAGCATGTTGAAATGGTTATGGTTATCTGCTTTGGTGGTGACGCTGGATTTGGCCACAAAAGCCGTTGCATCACACTATTTAGTGTTATATCAACCCGTACCGGTATTCCCCGGCTTTAACTGGACGCTGGCGCATAACGCTGGTGCGGCGTTCAGTTTCCTTGCGTCTCAATCAGGATGGCAGCGCTGGTTTTTCAGTGTGATTGCGTTGGTGGTGAGTATCGGCATCACTATCTGGATCAAACGCCTGAAACCGACGGAAACCTGGCTAGCTGTGGCGTTGGCCCTGGTGCTGGGTGGAGCCATCGGTAATTTGTGGGATCGTGTGACACTGGGTTATGTGGTGGATTTTATCGATGTGTATTACCAGCAATCGCATTGGCCTGCGTTTAACATTGCCGACTCGGCGATCTGTGTTGGTGCAGTGTTGTTGATCATCGACAGCTTTCGCGGTGAACGTGATTGGCGTGAAAAAAACAAAGACAAAAAATGGAGTGTGATGTGACGGATGAAGTCGCTATTTATCACGGTAGTGGAGTGTCTATGCACTTTACTATTTCTTTGGAGGACGGCACTGTGGCCGAGACCACGGAGGGTGATGAGCCGCTGTATTTTGTGATGGGTGATGAAACGTTGGAGGAAGGTTTGGAGCTGGCCTTGTTTGGCCTGAAGGCGGGCGACAAACAAAGTTTGAAAATTGCTCCTGAGACGGCCTATGGGTATCCCGATCCTGAAAATGTTCAATTGATGGATCGTGCAGATTTTCCCGAAGACATGGAACTGGAGCGGGGAGTGATTGTGAGTTTTGCGTTGCCGGATGGTGAGGAATACCCGGGTATGATTACCGACGTGAGCAACAAGCAGGTGACGGTGGACTTTAATCATCCATTGTCCGGGCATGAAATTGTGTTTGAAGTGGAAATTCTGGAAGTGACCGACGGTGAAGAGCCGCCCGCGATGCAATAACTGTAATTAGTCTGTGCTTGTTTCCTGGTGTGAGTATGCCATTCCGGCATGTTGTTAGCCGGAATCCAGAGATTTAAACCCTCCAGCAATCGTTCCAGTACATTGGGAGCTTATGTTGTAGTGGTACTGACAAGTGGCGTGTTATTAACGCAGAGGTCACAGAGGCGCAGAGGATGCGAGGATGCAGAGGATGCAGAGAAAAACATTAAAAATTCTGTGCCCTCTGCGTTAATACCCGGTAATTTTTTAAAAGCAGGTATTTTTAGCGCTTAATTCACATTTGAAAAGAGACATTGAGATGCAAATTTTATTAGCCAATCCCCGCGGCTTTTGTGCCGGTGTTAATCGCGCCATTGAAATTGTGGAACGTGCGCTGGATTTGTTTGGAGCGCCGATTTATGTGCGTCACGAAGTCGTGCATAACCGCTTTGTCGTGGATGGCCTGCGTGACAAGGGCGCAATTTTTGTCGATGAACTTGAGGATGTGCCGAATAATGGCACGGTGATTTTCAGTGCACACGGTGTTTCACAGGCTGTGCGTAAAGAGGCCGCAAAGCGCATGTTAAAAGTGTTTGATGCCACCTGCCCACTGGTGACCAAGGTGCATATGGAAGTGGTGCGTCACGAAAAGGCTGCGGAAGAAGTGGTGCTGATCGGCCACGCTGGTCATCCGGAAGTGGAGGGGACATTGGGGCAATATGCAGGCCAGGGTATGTATTTGGTGGAATCACCTAAAGATGTTGAAAAGCTGAAAGTCAACAATGTGGATGCACTGGCCTACGTAACCCAGACCACCTTATCGATGGACGATACTCGACAGATCATTGATGCCTTGCACAAGCGTTTCCCCAATATTCATGGACCCAAAAAAGATGACATTTGTTATGCCACACAAAACCGTCAGGATGCGGTAAAAGATTTAGCCGCACGTTGCGAACTGGTATTAGTGGTGGGTTCTGCCAATAGCTCTAATTCCAATCGTCTGCGTGAACTGGCGGAACGCCTGGGAGCCAGTGCTCATTTGATTGACGGTGCCGTGCAGATACAGGAAGAGTGGTTGTCTGTGCTGGATGAAAGAAACAGTATTGGCGTTACCGCAGGTGCCTCTGCGCCTGATGTGTTGGTGCGTGAAGTGATTGAGCATTTGCAAAAACTCACTGG
>QIGJ01000105.1 GCA_003229995.1 Gammaproteobacteria bacterium
ATGTTGATTATTATCTCACCCGCCAAAACACTGGATTACAAAACACCCGCCAAAACCAAAATTTTCACTCAACCTGATTACCTTGATGATTCTGAGGAATTGATCAGCCGTTTACGTCAATTGTCAGCCCTTGATATTAGTGAGCTGATGAAAGTCAGCATTAACATTGCCGACCTCAATTTTGACCGTTATGAAACATGGGACAAAGAATTTAACGAGGAAAATGCCAAGCAGGCAGTATTGGCCTTTAAAGGCGATGTTTATACCGGACTTGATGCCGAATCGTTTAACAGCAAGGATTTTAGTTTTGCGCAAAAACATTTGCGTATTCTTTCCGGGCTGTATGGTTTGTTGCGACCGCTGGATTTAATGCAGCCTTATCGCCTGGAAATGAGCACAAGATTAACAACAGACCGTGGTAAGAATTTATATGAATTTTGGGGGGCAGCCATTACCCAGGGTTTGAGTGCGCAACTGAAAAAAATTCAATCAGATTATTTAATCAACCTGGCATCCAATGAATATTTTAAAGCCGTGAAATGCAAAGAACTGGATGCGCAAGTTATCACGCCTGCGTTCAAAGATTATAAAGACGGTAAATACAAAATGATTGGCATTTATGCTAAAAAAGCCCGAGGCATGCTTAGTCGTTATATTATCAAAAACCAACTGACTGACCCCGAAGACATCAAAACATTTAATGAGGACGGCTATGCGTTTGATAAAAAACTGTCTCAGGATAACTTGTGGGTTTTTAGTCGCAAGAAAAGTTAGCGTCGGGAAACAACTTGTACGGTTTAACTTAACGATTACCCCAGATTTTGGCCACAGCACGGTCGGTACCCAAAAAACCCACGACCAGGGTAACCAGTGACACAATGCAAAAAACGACAACAGGAATCATAAAACCCGCGTCACCCATATCAAATGCCAAATAAGCCACAATGGATGCCAGCCCCAAAAAAAGCACACCAATAACGATCAATATCTTTCGACTCAGCGGTTTCACTGAATAAGTCCCATCACCAGCCTCAAATATATTCAGAATGGGTGAAAATAATTTTCGTAGCAATATTTTCATCAGAACCTTTCAGGTTTGCCAGGAGAAAATGGACAGCGCAGACATTTTACACCAGGATCAAAAAATGCCTAATTTATCGTATAATCCACCATTCAGCAGATAACCTACTCACAACTGATAAAAGTACCCTTCCCATGTTACGTTTCCAGTCTGTCACCCTGCGTCGCGGTACACGCGTATTATTACGGGACGTTGATCTCACCCTTCAAACAGGGGAACACTGGGGTATCGTCGGGCGCAATGGCAGCGGCAAATCCAGCCTGCTGGCGCTGGTGCTTGGCACCCGGGATGCCATGGGCCTGCATGCCGATAAGGGCGAAGTAAAACTGGCAGCCAATCTGGCTATGGCCCACGTTGCACAGGAAACACCCGCTGTTGATCGCAGCGCCATTGATTATGTCATGGACGGTGATCACGAATTGCGAACACTGGAGCAACAACTCGCTGCTTGTGCTGATGATGACGCCAGTGGGGAATTGCAGGCATCGCTGTTTGGTGATCTGGAAGCCATCGACGGTTACACCGCACCCGCGCGTGCGGCACGGCCGGTATCTGATTTTTCCGGCGGCTGGCGCATGCGCCTCAATCTGGCCCAGGCACTGATGTGTCGCTCCGATATTTTGCTGCTCGACGAGCCCACCAATCATCTCGATCTTGATGCCGTGTTGTGGCTGCAAAGCTGGTTACAGAATTATCCCGGCACGGTATTGCTGATTTCACATGATCGCGATTTCCTCGACAATTGTGTTGGCTACATCGCCCTGCTCAGTGAAGAAACCCTGCATGCCTACACCGGTAATTACAGCGCCTACGAAAAACAACATGCCAGCCGCCTTGAACAACAACAGGCTGCCCACCAAAAACAACAGCGTACCATTTCACACCTGCACAGCTACATCGACCGCTTTCGTGCCAAAGCCACCAAAGCCAAACAGGCGCAAAGCCGCCTGAAAGCACTGGCCAAACTGGAGGAAATTGCCCCTGCACACGTAGACTCGCCTTTTGAGTTTGTCTTTTTGTCGCCCAAACACATTCCCAATCCCTTACTGAAGCTCACTGATGCCCGGCTGGGATACGACAATAAAACCTTGTTGAACGATATCAACATCAACCTGTTACCCGGTGACCGCATCGGCCTGTTGGGACCCAATGGCGCGGGGAAATCCACACTGATCAAAGCATTAACCGGTGAATTGCCACTGCTCGCAGGCACACATGCACCGGCACAAAATTTGCGCATCGGTTACTTTGCACAGCATCAGCTCGAACAATTACAAACCGATGACACCCCCCTTATGCATCTGCAACGCCTGGACAAACAGGCCTCCGAGCAGCAGCTGCGCAATTACCTTGGTGGTTTTGGTTTTATTGGCGATCAGGTGCTCGATCCGGTGGGGCCATTCTCCGGCGGTGAAAAAGCACGACTGGTACTGGCTCTGCTTATTTATCAGCGCCCGAATCTGTTGCTGCTCGACGAACCCACCAACCATCTTGACTTGGAAATGCGCCATGCGTTGACCCTGGCGCTACAGGGTTTTGAAGGCGCGCTGCTCGTGGTTTCTCATGACCGTCATCTGTTGCGCACCGTATGTGATCAGTTTGTGCTGGTGGCCAATGGTAGTGCCCGGGCTTATGACGGGGATCTTGACGATTATGCGCAATGGCTGAGCGAACATCGACGTGGCAGTGCCCAACAGGAAAACACGACAACC
>QIGJ01000197.1 GCA_003229995.1 Gammaproteobacteria bacterium
GTAATAGGTGCGGGACTGGGTGCAATTATTGCTTTTTTTATCGCTCGTCTGTCAGGTGCCGAGGCTCTTAAAAACTGGTTAGGTGATCGTTATGACAAGTATTTGTTGGGTTCACAGACGACGTTAATGGGCATTGTATTTGTGTCCCGCCTGTTGCCATTTATTTCTTTCGACATGGTCAGTTATGCTGCTGGCGTTACCGCACTGACTTTTTGGCGATTTGCCCTGGCGACACTGGCGGGCGTTATTCCCAGCAGCTTTTTATTGGCGCATTTTGGCAGCGAACTGGCCTCCACCGAAACCAACACTATTGCAATCACACTTTTGTTGTTGGGTGCTCTCTCCCTTGGCGTCGTGCTTATCAAAAAAATATTCCCGGATGGTATTCGCCCAAAAAATCATTGAGCAATATTGTTACTGCTGGCAACGCCGGAATAATAGATCTCAAATAAAAGCCTGAAACAGCAGGGGGATGAAATACGGCTGCAAATCCATTTAGCAAAAGCCGAAATGCGCGACAAACTTTCTGAACTTGAAAAGAAACTCGAAGAACTTGGCAGCAAAGCAGATTTGTTACGCAAAGAAACCGAGGACACATCATCCAACGTTATTGAAGCAAGAAAACTCGTTGCTGATGAAATCAAGCAGGGCTTTGAACGCATACGAAAACTACTGTAGCAGTCGTCCACGACATACAATGTAACCCCGGTTTACATTACCGGGCGTTTTCCGTCATTTTGTGCTCCCGGCGTGAAACGGGATTTTGACGGTAAAATTGTGTTAACTGCAAATATACATCTGGGCAGTATTTCCCGAGAACATCAGGTGCGGTGAAAAAATATTCGCTGACCACCGCAAAATATTCAGCGGGTGTCGTAGCCGCATAAGCGTTAATCCGTGTTGAATGCTGATGTGCGACTTGTTGCTGTAATGTTTCAAATGCAACACTGAGCGCGTGTGTCCACTGATCAATTTCCATACGTGGATGAAGTGGTGGCATGCCATTGGCGCGCCCGTTCAACATATCCAGTTTATGTGCAAATTCATGAACAACCACGTTATATCCCGGGTGAGGTGCATGCAGTTCGTACTCAATATCTTCCCAGGAAAGAATCACCGGCCCCCGTAACCAGGACTCACCACTGAGATTATGTGATTCACTGGAAACCAATCCATTCTGATCAACATCCCCATGACTGACCCGAAAGGCACCCGGGTAAAGAATAACCTCAACCCATCCATTGTAATAATCCAGCCCAAGTGCCAGAACGGGAAGCACGGCCTGGGCGGCAATAATCACCTTCATCTCATCGCTGACCAGCAACCCTTGTGCGCCGGTAATTGTTTTCTGGCAAAGAAACAATGTCGCCAGCTCACGCAAACCGGCTTTTTCTGTCGAACTCAGGTCATGCAGCAAGCTGGCTCTGTCAATCACCATTTCCCATAATTCGTAAGAAATGGGATGCCGTTTGAGTGTATAACGAACACGCTGGCGTTGAATCCAATTTATTATATTCATATGCGGATAAATATACCCGTAGCGATTGAGATTTAGGTCTAACTGCACGCCCTATTGATTCCGTGGCGGCGTTAAAATGTCTTGCAATAGAACGACTATTCCCTAGCCACGAAATAAATATGACGCACATTTAAACCTAAATCCCAAACGCTACGGGTATATACTCAGCATTATGAGTATATTTATTACTGAATACCGGCATTACGCTGTTGCTGGCGGATATAGGCAATAATATGCCCAACATCTTCCGGGGAAACATTTTTGACGGGTGGCATATCTCCGAACCCCCAGTGGTGCTGTTTGACACCATTTTTTACCGCCCAGTGAAAGGTAATATCCGCGTGGTGTGCTTCGCGATATATTTTATCCACCAGTGGTGGCCCCTGCCCGGTTCCCAGCCCTGTCGGGCCGTGACACCGTGAGCAATTCGCCACAAACAACGCTGCGCCCTGTTGCGCATCAGCGACAAAATCCTTTCCCGGAAAGTGTTGACGTTTGCGTATCTCTTCCGGGTCCAGGCTGTCACAGCCGAGCAAAAACAAACTCATCAAAACCACACGTTAACCTAAATTCCGCAGTTGACCGCTTAGAGAGTGTACTCACACATTGCTCAACATTCTGTTTTGAGTGTCTGGCGATAATCCTGATGTTAGTTTTGAGCACCCATTAACGTCAAGAAAGTCATTAATATCAGCAGTACTTTTTTCGATGATACCAAAACCCGGCTGTATTACATCATAAACTGTCCACCCTGCTCGCACAAAAAGAATAGTCGCTCATTGTTGGTGTTTCGTCATCAGCGTGCATTTCACCTCAACCATTCCTCGTAAAATATCCTCTTCGGCCAGAAAGGCTTCGACGCCCTCCGGGTCGAATTGTTGACCACTCATGTTGGTGATTTCCTTTTTGGCGGCATCAAAGGATTGTGCTTTCCGGTAGGAGCGATCCGAGGTAATGGCATCCAGTGCTGTTGCCAACGCCTCAACCAGTGACAACTGAATTTCATCACGCTCGTGCTGAAAGCGCTGACCTGCCATGTATCCGAGATAACACCCCTCACAACAAAAGGCATCGTTATTCTCAGTGGTGTGTACACCATCAGTGATTGGTTTACCGCACCACAGGCAATTTTTTTTCGTCGTAATCAGCATAAAAAACTCCTCGTTGAAAAATGCTTCTGGCTGACTCTAACGACAAGTTCACCAGCCCGGATAATACTATGGGCAGAGCATATGACCTGCGTGCTGACCGCAGGTCAAGGTCAATTATTCCCCGGTGTTACGCGGCACTTTAAAAACCAGATCTGGTATAAAGAAATACTGATCTGGGCTGCCCAGGCCACGCCTAAAAAAGCACCGGCCATAGGCATAATGCGGGTCCCACTTAGTGACAAACCAGGCCAGAATATCGGTAAAAATAGCAATAAATGGCACGAGCGTCAGCGTGTGATGAAACCAGGCTGGCAGCAAAGCAAAACGAAAAACAAGACCAATGGCCAAGGCTACCAGTCCGATACCAAACAAATGGATATGTGAAACTTTCATTAAACTGTGCAGTGAGACACCGGTATCCACAT
>QIGJ01000283.1 GCA_003229995.1 Gammaproteobacteria bacterium
CGGATAGAAATGCTGATTACGTGTACAGAATCTTCATTCGATTTTGGCAAATCCATGAGTACCTACGTGCATGATTATTTAGGGTTGAATCGGAATTGCCGTCTGTTTGAAATTAAAAGTGCATGTTATTCAGGAACCGCTGGGCTACAGATGGGGATAAATTTTGTTTTGTCCCAGGTATCCCCCGGTGCCAAGGTTTTGGTGGTTGCGGCGGATATATCACGGTTTTTAGTGGCAGAAGGAGGTGGTGTGTTATCTGAAGGTTGGTCTTTTGCAGAGCCCAGTTCTGGTGCTGGTGCCGTAGCAATGCTGGTGAGTGATCGTCCTTATATCTTTCAGATCGATGTCGGTGCTAATGGATACTATGGTTTCGAGGTTATGGATACCTGTCGGCCTGTAGCGGATAGTGAGGCGGGTGATTCCGATCTGTCTTTATTGTCTTATCTGGATTGTCTGGAGCAATCATTCGCTGAATATAAAAAACGTGTTCCGGATGCGGATTATCTGAAGAGTTTTTCATACCTTGCTTTTCATACACCCTTCGGGGGAATGATCAAAGGGGCCTGAAGGAAAAATCCGAACTTATCGAAACCGACTTTGAAGAAAGAGTATTTCCCGGACTCATTTATTGCCAACGGGTTGGTAATATCATGGGCGCAACCGCCGCCTTGTCTTTAGTCAGTACCATTGAAAATGGCACATTTGAGATGCCAAAAAGGATCGGGTGTTTTTCATACGGGTCAGGTTGCTGTTCTGAGTTTTTCAGTGGTGTTGTGACCATGGAAAGTCAGCAACGCATGCGTGATTTCGGTATAGCAGAAAAGCTAAATCAACGATATCAGTTATCAATGGATGAATATGATGCTTTGATCGAAAGAAGTAGCACCGTTCGGCTTGGGACAAGAAATGTGAAGCTGGATAGCACATTTATTGGCGGAGTTCGGGAATCAGTGAATATGCCGCGTTTGTTCCTGAAAGAAATTAAGGAATATCATCGTTTATATGAGTGGATTCAATGAGCTATCACACGATACAGGTAAGAGTGGAAGCGCCTGTTTGTTACCTGAAATTATATCGACCAAAGGCAGGCAATACCATTAATGATCAACTGATTCATGAGTGTCATCATGCGCTTGAATTATACGGTCAGACGTGCAGCATTATTGTGTTAGAAGGCTTGCCGGAGGTTTTTTGCTTTGGGGCGGATTTTCAGGATATTGAAAAGAGCATGGCAGCAGGAGCAGGCAACAAAGAAGCACAAGATCCAGAATTGTTGTATGACTTGTGGGCTGAACTCGCGACAGGACCGTATATTACGGTTGCACACGTACGAGGGAAAACCAATGCGGGGGGGGTCGGTTTTGTTTCCGCGTGTGATGTCGTGCTTGCGGATGAGACTGCCTCATTCAGTCTCTCGGAATTGTTATTCGGTTTGTTTCCTGCCTGTGTATTACCCTTTTTAATTCGTCGTATTGGACATAACAAGGCAAATTATATGACATTACTCAATAAACCAATATCCACACAGCAGGCACTTTCCTGGGGGCTGGTGGATGCCTGTGATGCAGACAGTGCTTCCCTGTTGCGGAAACATTTGCTTCGACTTCGGCGTATTTCAAAGTCGGCTATCACAACATATAAAGCCTATATGCTTTCTTTAAATGACTCTGTTGTTCAATCAAAGTACCTGGCAATGCAGGCAAATCGAGAAATGTTCTCGGATGTTGATAACAGGGAAAAAATCAGCCGTTATGTGCGGACGGGAAAATTTCCTTGGGAAACGTAACATTTTAATGATTCATATACTCGTAGCGTTTGGGATTTAGGTTTAAATGTACGTCCTATTTATTTCATGGCAAGGCGAAATAACAAGTAATAGTCGTTCTATTGCGAGGACAACAACACAGCAAAGAGGGCGTGCAGTGACACCTGAATCTCAATCGCTATGGGTATCTATAACCATGCATTTATAATCATGTATTGGAGGAAGACCTTGAAAGAATCCGTCGTTGAGTTACGTGAAATTTCACCGCATATTGTTCAGGAGGACAGACTGCATAAAAACACATTTTCAAAGGAATTGATTTCCGGGCTTATCTCGGTTTTTGAATCCATTCGAAACAATAAAAGCATTAAAGTGGTGATTCTGACGGGATATGACAGTTATTTTTCTTCGGGTGGGACACAGGAGGAGCTGTTGACGTTGCAGGCAGGAAATATGAAATTCACTGACATTGGTATTTTTTCTCTTGCTCTGGAGTGTCAGGTTCCTGTGATTGCTGCGATGCAAGGCCATGGCATTGGTGGTGGGTTTGTCATGGGATTGTTTTGCGACTTTGTAATTTTAAGCCGTGAAAGTGTTTATACCACAAATTTTATGAAATATGGTTTTACGCCGGGAATGGGGGCTACTTACATCCTGCCCAGGAAACTGGGTTTTAGTCTAGCGAATGAGATGTTAATGAATGCCACACGATATCGTGGTGAAGAACTCAAAAACCGGGGTGTACCCTTTCCTGTTGTGCCTAGAAAAGATGTTTTGGCAACCGCACTTCAGTTAGCTTCCGGGCTTGCTGAAAAACCGAGGGATTCACTGATTATATTAAAGGACCATTTGGTTTCTTCCTTGCGTAAGGATCTTCCAGCAATTATTGAGCAGGAGGTGATTATGCATCAAAAAACATTTCAGTTAACTGAGGTAAAGGAAAAAATTACTGAATTATTCGGGCACTAATTTGAGCACTATAATTCGGCCACTACTAAAGGAGATAGAACATGAAGGCTTATGTATTTCCCGGACAGGGATCTCAATACAAAGGAATGGGCAAGGGGCTCTTTGAGCAGTATGACGATATGGTTCAACAGGCAGATGCTGTATTGGGATATTCCATTGCTGAGTTATGCCTTGATGATCCTGAACGAAAACTGGGTTTTACACAATATACGCAGCCTGCATTGTATGTTGTTAATGCACTGTCTTATCAGGATGAGATAAAAAAAACAGAATATCTGCCTGAGTGTCTGGCGGGCCACAGTCTTGGAGAATATAACGCGCTCCAGGCATCAGGTGCCATCAGTTTTGAAGATGGGCTCAAGCTGGTAAAAAAGAGAGGAGAATTGATGAATCA
>QIGJ01000158.1 GCA_003229995.1 Gammaproteobacteria bacterium
ATGCTGATCACCGCAGAAACCCATCTCAGCATTGTCGCCATGCTATTGCCCACTAATGATGCCTTCCTGGGACTGGAATCCCAGCAGATCCCCAGCGAAGCCGGCACCTACACCTACTATGTCAATGCCTACGATGCCGGAACTGAAGCCAACGATGAGGTGTTAATGACTGCGGGCACTTGCTCATATACAGATAGTGGCATGATGCCGGGTGCTCCCGGAATGGATGCCGGTGCGAATGGCAGCGGTGTGTCTACAGCAGACAGCAATACGACAATCCATATACATCGAGGCGCGCTCGGCGACCAGGATGCCACAGGCGGTAACAGCGACCTGGACAGTACCATCCATCGCTGGCAAAACCCGGTGGCCAGGATCACTGTCACCGTCACACCATAAAAAGGAGAATATCATGCGATTTTTTCACCTTTTTACCAATAACGCTCTTTCACCCACACGCTTGTCGCAAAAGCGTTTAACATCGTATCCAGGCATTGCTGTTATCCTGGCCAGTTTGCTGACTCTCAGCGCCTGCCAGAATAATGACAATAATAACGCCACTTATGACATTACGGTGTACAACCTCACCAATGCTCAACCCTTTACCCCTCTCGGTATTGTCGTACACGAGTCCGCCTACATACCGTGGCAATTGGGCGAACCGGTTAGCGTAGGCCTGGAAAGGCTTGCCGAGTCCGGTAATCCGTCAGCCTTTCTCACCGAAGCAAATGCCAACAACGCGGTGGTAATGAGTACCCTCTCCAGCAACGGGCCGTTCGGGCCAGGCAACTCGGAAACGGTATCCATCACGGTTGACCACTCTGCAAGTTTGCAACTCACTGTGGCCAGTATGTTAGCCAATACCAATGATGCCTTTATCGGCATACGCAGTTGGAGTATTGGCGGACTGGCTGTAGGCGACAGCACTTCAGCCATGGCCCGTGTATACGATGCCGGTACTGAAGCCAATAGCGAAACGGTAGGCAGCATGCCGGGACCAGTGTCCATGGAAATGGGCGAAGGTTTTAATCCTATCCGGGACGATATTCTGGATCGAGCCACTATCCATGGCGGAGTGGTAACAGCCGATGATGGTTTGACGACATCGGCCCTCGATGAGTCACATCGCTGGCTGGGTGAGGGGGCAAAAGTGGTCGTTACACGGACGCAGTAACTATTATCAATAGCTGTGTGTGTTGTCGGTCTCTCTGTCTCTCATCAGAAGACTGAGCCCATTTTCAATCAAGGCCTGCCGTCATTCGGCACCACCACCGCAGGCAAACTGATTATAAACATCGAACCCTTGCCCACTTCACTGTTGACTTCGATATCCCCGCCCATGGCGCGACATAAGGTTCGACTAATCGTCAACCCCAGGCCGGTACCTTCATTTTCGACCAATGTATTGTTATGCGCCTGCTGAAAAGCCTGAAACAAAATGGAGATTTGTGTCTCATTCATACCAATGCCGGAATCACTCACACTAAAAAACAAAGTAGCATCATCCAAGGATTCCGTACGCCGTACATTGAGCTCAATATCACCATTGTGGGTAAATTTGGCCGCATTACTTAACAAATTGAGAATCAATTGCCGCACCCACACACTGTCCGCCACCATTTCCCCAAGATCACCCTCACAATTTACCCGCAACTTATTATTATTTTTTTTCATCAACATACCAACAGTAGATGACACATCACCCACTAACAAAGCCACATTAAATGATTCCAGATTCATTTCCATTTTTCCGGCTTCAATTTTCGATAAATCCAATACGTTGTTAATTAACCTCAAAAGATGATGTCCGGACAAATAGATTTTATTAAGATCGACAGCCAATTCACTGGCACCCAGCACTTTGGCATCATCACGTAACAATTCACTGTAACCGATAATGGCATTCAGAGGTGTGCGTAATTCATGACTCATATTGGCAAGAAACGTACTTTTAGCACGGTTTGCCTGTTCAGCCTGTTCGCGCATGATCTGCAAGTCAGTCGTACGCACACGCACCAACTCTTCCAGATGGTGACGGTGTGCATGCAACTCTGTTTCGGCTGCTTTCTTTTCAGTGATATCACGAAAAAAAATGGATAAGCCATCAGGGTGCGGATAGACTTGTGTTTCCACCCACACACTGAGGGGTGAATAATAAACCTCAAATGCAGCACTTGAACCTTCGTCAATAGCCAATTGGAAAGGCTCATAAAACACGGTAGAAAATGCTGGCAACTCATCCCACAATATCTGTCCCAGCACATCCTCTCGTAATACCTGAAACAACTGCTCTGCCTGTCGGTTGCAATAAGTGATGACATAGTCCTTATCCAATGCTAAATAAGCATCATTGGTAGACTCCAGCAAATGAATGACCCTCTGATTGGCTTTTTGCAAAGCAACCACTGCCATCTTTCGCTCAGTAACATCACGCAAAAACACTTTTATCATCGGCACACCATCGGGCATAATCAAATTGGCATGCACATCAATAAACAACGTTTCACCGTCGGATTTCTGAACTGTTGCTTCAAAAAATGTTGCGCCAGCGTTTTTTATATCCCGCAAGGCCTGCAAATGATGAACATCTCCAGAAAAATACTG